>JBHHTZ010000048.1:0-12743 GCA_046753605.1 Anaerolineae bacterium | reverse complement strand
TGAGCATCCTGAGTAGCGCAGCGTATCGAAGGGTGCGGCTTGAGCATCCTGAGTAGCGCAGCGTATCGAAGGGTGCGGCTCGGACTAAAGTACCGTGCTACCCTGAGCCCGCGCCCTTCGATACGCTGCTTCACTGCGTTCGCAGCTACTCAGGATGCTCATCCCGAGCCTGTCGAGGGGCTATCTCGGATTTGGTCGAGGCTCTCTCGGTCTAACTGGTAACGGGCTTCTGCATGGGTGGCTAGTTGCTGGGACTGACGACCTGAATCTGAACGTTGGTTTCGGTGGTGCCGCCTCGCCGATCGTGGATCTTGAAGGTGATCGTAATCGTGGCCGTCTGACCGGGGTCCATCTCGAAATTCGCAACGTAGTAGACGCGATAGATGTCGCCGATGGTTGGCCCTCCATCAAACCTGCCCATTGGGAAGAAAACCCACTCGACGTATGTATCGTCACCGTCGGGGTCGTATGCGTCGGCCGCCAACAGTGACCGATGTCCCAGTTCGATCGTACACGGATCGCAGGTCAGGCTGCGGATTACCGGGGCCTGGTTGGCCGGCTCAGACGTGAGCGTCGGCGGCGCGAGCGTGGCCGTGGGCGCCACCGGTGGGTACGGCTCAGGCGTGTCGGTCGCCGTGGGTGGGACGGGCGTCGGCGTCACCGGTGTGGGTGTGGGTGATGCCGGCGGGTACGGCTCAGGCGTGTCGGTGGCCGTGGGTGGGACGGGCGTCGGCGTGGGCGATGCCGGCACGGGCGTTGGCGATGGCAGAACAGGTGTCGGTGGCGCCGGAACAGGTGTCGGGGTGTCCGTCGGGACGAAGACCGTCGTCGGGCTGGCGACTGGCGACGGTGGGACGGATGTCTCCGTTGCCGATGGTGGTGTGGCGGTCGGCGTTTCGCCAAGCACACTGCTGGATGGCTCCGTGGGTGTCGGGGGTTCTGGTGTTGCCGTCGGTTGTGGTGTCAGCGTGGGTCGCGTCACCGGTACCACGGCTTCGGGCGTCTCTGATGGTTCGACAGCCGGCGCGCCGGCTGTTGGCGAGGCTATCTCCAGCGTAGGTGTTGGCTGACTGCCGGCGACCGTTTCTGGGTGGAGCCCGTCCACCCAACCTTGCACGGTGTCCAGCGCAGCGACTGCCTCCTGATAGGTCGGCCCGGGCAGTCGTGTCCGACCGGCGGCCCCCAGTGTTGCCCGCTGCTTCGCCAGCGCCACGCCGGCCAGTGATTCCAGCCTGGCAGGACTGATACCTTCCTGCTGGAGTTGGATCAGAGAGTTCAGGCTTGCGGTCAACTCGCGTTCATAGTCGTCGATCAATGCCGGGGCCTTGGTCGGTACAGCTACTGCTTCCTCGATCCGTCGTTGGGCGAACCGCAGGTGCAGGTCGATCTGATCCATGCTGTCGCCTGTGAAAGCGAGCCGTACACGTTCGGTGAAGCGTTTGACCGGGTAGAGGGGGCTGCTTGGCAGGCTGCCACCGGAGGCTGAAACGGCGGTCCCGCTCAACAAGACGAGAAAGATGATGGCTGCCATGGCGCCAGCGACTGCCGGCCCGAGTCGCAACTGGCCGAGGCGCTGCCACCAGGGCAACGCCGGCCTTTCACGAACGCGCCCGTCACGTGCCACGATAGGGCTGGCCGGCGGTGACAGACTGAGGATGCGTTGTCGCGTGGCTTGCTTGAAGTTCAGTGAGGGGGCGATATGAGGTGCCTCGCGCAGAGCGGTCGCGGTTTGCAGCAGTGGGCCCAATTCGTCTGCGAACTCGGGATACCGAGCCACGCATTCGTCCACCGTCGCGCCCGCTTCAAGGTCGCGCAGGCAGTGCTCCAGAGCGTCAGTAAGGTTCATCGGTCTCTTCCACGCCCAGGATCTTCCGCAGGGCTATCAGCCCTCGGAACTGGAGGCCGCGAATGGCACCTCGCCGTTTTCCCATCATTTCGGCAATGTCAGCAGTACTATAGCCCTCGATGAAGCGCAGGATGATTACAGTCTGTTGTTCCTCGGTGAGTTGGCTGATGGCTGCTCGGACCTGCTCCATGGCCATCATGCTTTGGAGAATCTGTTCTGGCCGGCTCTCCTCAACGTCTCTCAAGCTCGGGCGCGTTTCCAGAACGTCCAAATCAACGCTGGGCCGGCGTGCGCGATGGAAGTCGACCACCAGGTTGTGAGCGATCCGAAATAGCCACGGTGAGAACGAGTGTCCCTGCCACCGATAGCTGCCGATTGCCTCCCATGCCTTGGTGAAAACCTGCGCTGTCAGGTCTTCTGCCTCAACGGTACTGCCGACCTTGTAGTAGACGTAGTTGTAGATCTTGTCAACGTAGAGGTCATAGAGCTCCGCGAATGCCTCAGGATCGTGCTTGGAAGCTCGTACAGCCAGTTGCTTCTCACGCTCCATGGGCTCTGTCTTCTTCAAGCACTACGACGCCTCGCACTAGGATATAACGGGGGAATCAGTCGCTCGTTATGGCAACGGCGTGGTCTTGCACCAGGCTGGTGGTTAGATCACGCGCCAGGGCAGCATTGCCGACCACGGCCGCCATGAGATCGTCGATTGCAATGTGCTCGTTGCTCGTGTGTGCCAGGCGCTCGTCACCAGGCGCAAACCCAATTGTGGGGATGCCGGCGGCCATGAGATGACCGCCATCGTTCGCAAACTGCCACACGGTCACCGGTGTGTCGCAGGCCAGTGCGAGATCCAGCGTCCGTTTTGCGGCCTCCACAAACGGGTGATCGACGCGGAGTCCGAAAGAGGGGAAGACTACCGGGGCGGTCACAGTATAGCCAGTATACGTGTCGAACGTTTGGTTCGGAATGATCAAGAATCCTTCACTCTCTGGCTCCAGGCAGTCAGTGAGAACGTCCTGGAGTCGCTGGCAGATTTCTGCCGGCGATTCGTCTGGAATGTTGCGCCAGTCCAGATGAGCCCAGGCTTCGCCGGGGATGAAGTTGGGACTGACCTGATCCGTGAAATACAGAGTTGGCGCCACCGTTGACTCTCCAAAGTCGGGACTGCTGCGCATATCCAGGTGTCTCAGGGCTGTGAGAAAGCGGGCCAGGCCGTAGTGCGGGTTGATCGCCCGCTGCGGTGCACTGGCGTGGCCCGCCCGACCATGCACGCGTGCAATCAACTCGACGCGTCCCCGGTGGCCTCGGGCGATGCCCAGATTGGTGGGTTCGCCCACGATGGCGAAGTCCGGGCGGACGGTGTCGAGCAATGTCTGGGCGCCGATGCCTCCAACCTCCTCCATTACGACGGCTGTCACAAAGATATCGCCGGCCGGCATCAGACCGGCTGCACGAAGCAAGCCGATGCCGTACACCTGGGCAGCCAGCGGGCCTTTCACATCGACACTCCCGCGCCCCCAGATTGCGCCATGCACGATCTGGCCGGCGTAAGGCGGAACAGGCCATCGTGATGGGTCTCCAGGGTCCACGTGATCCATGTGACAGTTGAACATCAGCGCGGGCCCGCCCGTGCCTTCCAGCCGCCCGATGATGTTGCCGGCCGCGTCGTCCCAGACCTCGTCATAGCCCAAGTGCTCCATCTCTGCCTGGATGATGCCGGCAATGGTGTTTTCGGCGCCGGGCAGGCTGGGCGTTTGAATAAGTCGCCGGCAAAAATCGACGACCTGGTCGCGCATCTTATCTGCTTCAGCCTGCAGGCTACTCATGTTTTGCTCACCTCCTACCCGTGCCGGCTTCTCTCACAAGGTCGAGATTCCAACTGCCTGCCAGATCGCAGAGGGAAGCCCTGCTCAGGCGGATAGCACCATTCTATCACGGTTGCTGATGAAAATGAAATCGGGCAGGGGCGGGCGACCGTAAGGAAAGCAGAACTAGCAAAGGCGGCCCGTCTAACTATTAGACGGGCCGCCTTGGAAAAGAGAACGGCTGCGGAAGGCCGTTAGAAGTGGGCTTGCTGTGGTACGCCGGCCAGGGGGTGCAACCGGCGGCGATTTAGGCGCCCGCAGTGGCTGCCATCGTCGTCCCGGCCGCAAATCGTCGTTCAGAGCCTGGAAAAGCGAAGCTCACCGGCGTCTGGGCCTGGCATCGTGCGCTCCGAGCCAATCGTCCAGCTCGCTGGCAAACGTTTCAAAGCTGTGGGCCTCGACTGATCTGATTGCAGATAGCTCGTCATCAGCAAGATTGAAGTCGGCCAGAACCTCCTCACGGTTCCCGTTGAGCAACTGATCCCGAAAGCCTCGGTCTACAATGGCACGCCCAACCAGGTTTTGTAATGCCCTGTGGCCCATCCTTCTGATACCTCCTACCTCGTTGTCCCCATGTCTAGAGTAGCACGCAGCATCTGTAAGCCATTGATCATCTGGATGAAACAGGCAGACTATCTGCTCGCCAAATTGATGTGCCGTAATGATAATCATCTTGGCTCACGAGCGACTTACGCTCTCGTCCTGCACGTGACTGAGGGACTATCAAACTCTCACGGTTCACTTAGGCTGTCTCACGTGAGTCTCTGTGACAGCGCGTGCGCTGTTCTTGTGACTCTCTCGTGAGTCTCAAGAATGTTGACGATTATCGTTTGGAGTTGGGTATGGGGAGACAGCAAAGAAGTGGCGGACGCAGACAAAAACGAGGCCCTGTGCTGAGCACGGGACCTTCGTTCAGTCGCACGCCGGCGTGGTGTGACAACTGCACATCCCCCACGCCCCGACGGAGCGCCAGGTCGTGGCGTGGAGCCTCTGGGGTTCGGATTCGTGTTGGCTCAGCAGACGTGGGCGCTACCGAGCCAACATCCTATGGTGCCGGCTGGGCACTGCACGGTTGCCGGCGGCGCACCTCGCGCTCCGCCAGCCAAGGAGTCGTCCTATTGCAGCGATCTCGAGGTGCGCGTATAGCACTGATCACGCCTGAGTGACCAATGCTGGCAAGGTGGGCTAGCAGCCGCCGTAAGTGGGTGGGGTCTGGCGACAACCACCGTAGGTCGGTGGAGCAGATTGACGGCAACCACCGTAGGTCGGAGGAATGGTTCGACAACCGCCGTAAGTGGGGGGCATGTTCCGCAGCATGTTCTCTTCTCCTTACTTTTGCCGGGGCGTGTGCAAGTCGGGACGGCCCTGGATCAATATGGGTTCAGTGGTCTCGACAAACAACGGCCTTGTTCGTGACAGATCACGGTCCTATGACGGGCGCGCCAGCCTGACCCTCTACTGGTCTGGCTATCGCATCTACGATGAAGGAGATTGGTGGGATGCCTGTTCCAAATGAGGAACCCAGCCCTTGTATGTGCCGGGTTGCTAAGGGTTAATCGGGAATATCAGCCAGGGCAACCACTTTCGCCCCGCGAACCGAACAACGGAATCCGACTCATTACGCTGGAGTGGTCTCTTTGTTGCACCGCTGACTGAAAATCGACTCGCCAAGTCGGCAACCCGGCAATCCAGGCCAAACAAGCCATGGACCCGTGGCTTTGCGCCCCCACCTCTCGATAGGTTTGCCTTTTCGCTCGCGATCTTTGGTACGGTATACACAGTATAACATAGATCTGCCCTCTATGTCAAGGGTTTTTTACCGCTCGTTCGATTGTTGCCAGGAAATCATAGGGCAGATGCAGGCAGAGGTTTGTCAGAGGGTAGTGCCGGCCCGTGTCCGGGGTGAAACGGCGTCAGTCCGCCTGCTCTTCGTGACCATCCGCCCGCCCTTCACCTTCGATGATCGCGTTGTACAGGTCGATTGTTTCGGGCATAGGGTCGATGTCCAGGTCATCGCGGAGGAAGGCCTGGAGGTCTTGATAATGTTTGACGGCTGCTGCTCGCTGGCCCAGTTCCAGGTGGGTCTGCATGATCGCCCGGTGGATCTGTTCCTGATAGGGGTCTTCGGCCACGATCTTCTCGTATAGAGGCAATGCCTCCTCCGACCGGCCGTTTTCGCGGAAATACTTGGCAACGTGCGTCAATGCCTCAAAGTACTGGCGCTGCAGTTCCTCGCGTTGGAAGTAATGCCAATCGGAATAGAATTCTTCGAGGTAGTCTCCCTTGTAAAGGTCGATCGCTTCAAGATAGATCGATGCATGTTCTTGCGGCGATTCCCTGGTCTTGGCCTCGTCGATCAGGTTCTGGAAAGCTTCAACATCGTACCAGTAGCTCAGTTCCGGATTGATGATGTAGACGCCGTTCCTGTACAGGATGCAATTCTGGTTGTCAAGCGCTCGTCGTAGCCGGTAGTTTGTGGAATGAAACGCGCTGCTTGCCTTGGCCGGCGTCGCTTCCGGCCAGAACACCTCCAGGATTTTGTCCTTGCGAACGCCCTCCGGGTGTGCCAGCAAGAAGAAGAACAGTTCCTTGGTGGTGGCCGAGTCCCACTGCTTCTTCGTCACTTGCTCACCGAGCAACCAGACCTGGGCCTGGCCAAGGGCCTGGATTCGGAGCAGCGGAGCAGTCTCTGCTGGCGCAGTCTCGGTTTCTGCGCCGGCAGGCGCTTCGGAAACTTCTTCTCCCAGATGCTCCAGAATCTTGGCCAGCCGGCCGTTGGCACCTGGCCGGTTGACTGCATGTTTGTACAGCTCAACCGCCTCGCGACCTTCCGCAATGAGGAAGTGATCGTATCCCAGGTCATCCGCCAGATCCAGGGCATGTTCCAAGTAAGGATACGCATCTCCCGAGACTGGCCCGCGCGCGAAAAGGGCCTGTGCTAAATGCAGGTCGGCGATGGCAAGCTCGCGTTTTGCACCGCACTGCATGAAGTACTTCTGTGCTTCCATGAAGTGCCGGACAGCCGCCTCCAGGTCCGAACGGGCGTGGGACAGCACTCCGAGGGCATCTTGCGACAATCCGATGTCGTATGCGGAGCCGGACTGTTCACCCAGGCCAAGTGCTTCGGTGATGCACGTCTGGGACCGATTGTATTGGCCCGTGTCGCAGTGGGTCAGGCCCATGGCGTTGAGTGCGTAGCGGATGATCGATCCCTCGTTAATGTCCTCGGCTACATATAGCGCCTGTTCGTAGGTGCTGAGGGCCTCGTCGTAACGGCCTTGCGCGCGCGCGATATCGCCGATCCCGGCCAGGACGGCCGCTTCCACACGCGCATACTGCGCCTTCTTCGCTTCCACCAGAGCTTCTTCCAGCAGCTCGCGCGCTGACTCATAAGCACCCTGGTAGTAAAGCGCACATCCCATGGCGTTCAATGTCTCACTGATTCGAGCGGCGTTGCTTGTCTCACGCCAGTGGCGTAGTGCCAGCCGATAATGCGCTGAGGCGCTGGCCAGGTCACCTGCCCGAACGTGCGTTGTCGCGAGATCGTGCTGAACGCTTGCGATGTGATAGGATTCTTTGCGGCTTTCATACAGACGAAGGGCATGGTCCAATTGCTGGATGCTGCTCGACAACTCGCCCAGGTTGCCGTACGCGATGCCAATGTTTCGGTAGGCCTGGGCTGTAATGGGCGAATCGTCGCGGTCGTCGCCCAGAATCTCCAACGCTTGCTCACATTGTTGAATGGCTTCCTCGTACTGACCCGCCATTCTCAGCGCTACGCTCTTGAAGATAAGCGCTTCCGCAAGCAGTTCCTTTTCGGTATCGGGCTGGAGTATCTCACACGCACGATCGAAACTGTCGATGGCATCCGCAAGCCGGCCAACCTGTATCCACGCCTTGCCCCGGTGAGTCAGCAAACTGGGCTGTTCCATCAGTATGTCTTGAGGGAGTGCATCGATCCACCGGGCCAGAGTGTTCCACCGACCCGCGTTAAACGTCTCGTCGGCTACTGCTTCGATGACTTCGGCTGCCTCCTTATAGGCCCCTGCCTCGATGTAGTGATGAATCGCAGATGCCGGCTCCGAGCGTCGCATGGACAACAGGGCCGCTCGTAGTTGAAGCGCGCGGTAGCAATCCGGGTCAGTACTCTGCAGGTGGGAGAGCAGGAATCCGCGGAACAACTGGTGATACCGATACCATTCGTCCGCTCCTTCGAGGCGGGTGGTGAACAGGTTCTGGGACTCGAGCTGGCGCAACATCTCCGTGGAAGTAGTGCTCTGGAGGAGTTCGTCGCATAGGTCAGGGCTGAGCGAATCCAGGATGGCGGAATGCAGCATAAACTGCTGAATATCTTCAGGCTGTTGCTCGAAGACCTCGGTAGCCAGATAATCGAAAGCCTGGGCCTCGCCTTGTACGCGGATCATGCTGGCAAACATACCTTCCCACAAGGTATGCCTTGTCAACAGGAGGCCGGCAATCCATCCATCGATCTCCTGTGCCAACTCCTGGGCCTGGTCGTCCGGCAAATCCAGATCATAGTTCTGCCGCATGAGCTGCTGGATTTCGTGGGCCGTGAAGCGCAGCTCGTGTACGCTCAGGCCGTCGGCTTCCTGGCAAGCAGCCATACGTGTCAGCGTGAGGGGAGGCAGCGTGCGGCTGGCAAGCAGGATGTGGCAGTGTTCTGGAAGGTAGCGGAGCAGTGTGTCGAGTAGCGTGTGAACTGTCGAGCCGTCATCCAGCAATTGGTAGTCGTCCAGGACGACGACGAAATACTCACCGATGGCCTGAACCATGTCATTGACTAGAGCGGCCGCGATGGTTTCCGAGTCAGGCAGTCGTGATCCACCACTCTGGAGGATTGCATTGATCTGGTGCCCGAACTCAGGGAAGCAGCGGCGAATACTGGCAACCAGGTATTCAAGGAACACCCGAGGGTCGCTGTCACGCTCATCCAGCGTGTACCAGCACACGGGGAGATCGGAGTCGTGGGCGAAATCGATCAGCAACGAGGTCTTTCCGTAGCCGGCGGGGGCCGAGACGATGATCAGCTTGCGCTCAATGTGGGCATGGATGAAGTCGACCAGCCGGCGGCGATGCAGGAGATCATCGCGCCGGCGAGGCCGAAGGATCTTCGTCACAATCAAAGGGGCAGGGTGATCCATGGCAAAACTCAGATGATGTCAGTCGGTCAGGCCATTCTCATACAGTTCTATGATTGCTTGTGCTAACTTAGCTGAATCGTGGCGCGTCGGCCTTGTCGAACTCCGCAAGTTCCGCGTGATAACAGGAGTGTGTGCTACGAAAGATGCGTGTGTCCATACGGGCGTCGCTCCCCACGCCGGCGGAAAAGGCGGCGGTGGTCCGCTGTCCGCCAACACAACATCGATCAAGCCTGGATCGATATGCTGGGTCAATGCCTCGACGTGGTCGGCAACGTCATAGTCATCCGTTTCGCCTGGCTGAGTCGCCACATTGCAAATGTAGACAACTGGCGCGCGCGCCGCGTTTATCGCCGCCCGGATTTCCCGAACGAGCAGGTTGGGAAGTATGCTGGTGTAGAGGCTCCCAGGCCCGATGACAATGAGGTCCGCGTGCAGAATAGCCGAGACGGCTTCCGGGTACGCGCGTGCATCTGCTGGCTCCAGGAACACCCTTCGGACTGCTGCCCCACCACGCGGCACCCGGGATTCCCCGTAGACAACGGCCTGGTTGGCGAGTTCCGCGCACAGAACGACGTTTTCCAGTGTAGAAGGCACGACACGACCTCGGACCGCCAGGACGCGGCTGGACTGGCGCAGGCCCTCTTCGAAGCTGCCGCTGATCTCCGACATGGCCACCAGGAACAGGTTCCCGAAGCTGTGCCCACCCAGGTCGCCGTTGCCGAAGCGGTATTGCATCAGTTGGCTCATCAACGATTCGGCGTCGGCGAGTGCAGTGATGCACTGGCGGAAGTCACCTGGCGGCAACACACCCAGGTCGCGGCGCAGCCGGCCAGAGCTACCGCCATCGTCGGCGACAGTGACGATGCCGGTCAGGTGGTCCGTAAACTCCTTCAGGCCACGCAGGAGCGTTGATAGGCCAGTGCCGCCCCCGATGACGACGATCTTGGGGCCACGCTGGCGCGCCCGGCGGCGATACACTGCATCAACCAGACGCTGTTGTTGTATCTGGGGGTAGGCTGACAGGAGTGATCGGTTCAAGCCGACAAGGCTGATGATGATCAGCAAGACTCCAACAAGCCCAAAAAGAATCGCGCGTCCCACACGCGGCACAAACTGCAATGTCAGGTAGAAGAAGGCCGGTGGGAGTGGTTGCTGGCGATACAAGTCAACCAGTACGTAGGCAATGCCAAGCCCTAGCGCGGTGATCCCTGCGAGGAGCAGCAATACCCACCGCTTGACATGCATGCCCGGATATAGCCATTTCAAGAGTTCCATGACGGGGTCTGGCTTGAAATTCGACTCCTTGAAGGTGTGCCACGCATTCTACTCGCCTGCGTCCATGGGGCTCACCGGCTTGGTTATGGGCCTTTACGTGTTCTGCTTTCTGTTGTTCTGCACGTCCGGTGGGAGTTGCCAGGCGGTCTCACGCGAGGAGGGTGGCTGATGTTGGCTGGATGGAAAGGCCTGGTCCGCTAGTAAGAGCAGGCCCGCCTTGGATAGGCCCTCGATGACGAGACGGCAACCCGACACTCTCACCCGATGGCAATCCGGGTAAGAGCCATGGCTTTGCGCCCCCGCCTTTCGACGGGTTTGCCTTTTCGCTCATCCCTGATCATTAAGTTATAGTATACCCCAAAAGGGGTTAGTTGTCAAAGCTTTACCAGATGGGCCGTTTCGTTGAGTTCTTGCTGAGCGTATTGTGGCCGGCAAGGGCTCGGTGTAGACGCGAAAGCTCTACAGTACGCTCGCGAACGCTTGCCTCGGCCATTTCCGCATCGGCGTCTGTCTCGGCGGACTCGAGGACGAAACGGAGGCGTTCGATCTCTCGCCGGCGAGCCCGTACTCTCAGCCGCAGGGCCGCTTTAAGGATCGCCTCTTTCTGTTCCAGATCGGCCAACGGCGGCTCGGCAGCAGTATGCTGGATCAGGGAGTCCAACTGCTCGCTCAGAACCGGGCTCAGGGTGACCTTCAGATTGCGCCACAGCGTCGAGGCGCTGCCTGTCTGCCCTGATGTCCAGAGTGCCTCAAAGGCCCGGTATATCTCCCGGCTAGCCGTATGCGCAAAGTCGTCAGCGCTAAGTTCCGCTGTCCCGACCACCTCGAAGCGCTGCTTAAGGTACAGGGACAGGGATGGTTGGTTCAGCAGCGACGCCAGTACATACTCCTCCGCGCCGAAGTGATCACGCTGCGCCACGCGGGGTTCCGGTGGGCCAGGAGCTTCTAACCCGGCCGGCGGAGCAGGGGGGGGCGGCCGGCGACGACGCTGACGAGATGCGCGACCAAGCTGGCTGGCGAGGACGCGTTCATCAACCTGGACCAGGCGAGCCAGACGTTGAAGGTAGTGGCTTTGCTCAACCGGGTTGCCAATCTCGGCGATGGCCGGCAACAGCCGATCCACAGCCGTCGATTTGCCTTTGGGATCGGATAGATCGAGATCAGCCGTCTGCGCCTGGAACACGTAGTCGACGACCGGTTCCGCGACTTCAGTCAGCCTCAGCCACGCATCGGCATCCCTACGGATCAGATCATCGGGGTCCATGCCGGCCGGCAGAACCAGGACCCGGATTTCGGCATCAAGCCGATCTTCATATCGAATATACCCGCTGGCAGTGGGCACTGGCACAGCGGCAGTATCCAGCGCCTCTCTTGCAACTTCCAGGCCCCGCAGTGTTGCCTGGCTGCCGGCCGTGTCGGCGTCCAGGGCCAGGATGAAGCGGCGCGTGTAGCGCTTCAGCAGGCGCAGTTGCGCCTCTGTGAGGGCAGTTCCCAGAGAGGCCACAACGTTTTCAAAGCCGCGAGTGTGAGCACTGATGACGTCGGTGTAGCCCTCTACAATGACGGCCTGTTCTGCCCGGCGAATGGCCTGGCGCGCCCGGTCAATGCCGTAGAGAACGTGGCTTTTGTCGAAGACGGCGGTCTGGGGGGAGTTGAGGTACTTGGGCATGTCATCGGGGGTCAGGGCACGAGCGCCAAAGCCGATCACATCGCCGGCCACGTCGCGGATGGGGAACATGAGCCGGCCACGGAAACGGTCGAGGTAGCCTGAGCCGTCCCGCCGTTCGGAGACCAGGCCGGCGGCCGCCAGGTCTGTCAGTGTGTAGTGTCGTTTCGTGGTCAGGTAGTTGATCAGAGCATCCCACTCACTCAGCGCGTACCCCAACTCGAAGGTCTCCCAGGCATCCGGCATGAGGCCACGGTTTTGCAGGTAGTCGCGGGCCCGTTGGCCGGCAGGGCTGTTGAGGAGCAAGTTATGGAAGTAGCGTGCTGCGGTGGCGTTGATCTCCCGCAGCCGGTCGAGAGCCTCGGCTCGTTCGACTTGTGCTTTGCTGCGAGGTGCGAGTTCGACGCCGGCCCGCTCGGCCAGCATCTTGAGCGCATCGCCGAACTCCACACCCTCGATCCGCTCGACGAACGTAAAGACGTCCCCGCCGGTGCCGCACGCGCCGAAGCAGTGCCATGTCTGGGTATGCGGGAAAACCACGAACGACGGCGTCTTCTCGGCGTGAAAGGGGCACAGGCCTTTGTGGTTCTGGCCGGCCTTCTTCAGCGCCACATACGCCGAAACCACGTCGACGAGGTCGACACGCTCCTTGACCTGATCAATAACGCTCATGAAATGTCCGTGCTAACCCCGGATGTGGGCCCCTGGCCGTCATTGCTTTCAGGGGGCAGGTGTCCCAGGAACTCTCCGAGAGAGTCTACCTCCAGGGCTACGTCAACCAGGGTCTCCAATTGGGTGACATCAAGCTCTTGTATTCGTACTGACACTTCTGGGGGTACAGGCCCAAAGCGGTGATCGAGCACGCGCAGTAACTGCCTTTGAGCGCCTTCCTTAAGGCCCTGCTCAAGGCCCTGCTCAAGGCCTTGCTC
>JBHHTZ010000047.1:0-12880 GCA_046753605.1 Anaerolineae bacterium | reverse complement strand
ACCCCAGCGCCACCACGTCCAGCCCTAGTTCGGGGTCCACCACCGCGCGCAGAGCCTCGCGAACCCGCTCTTGCTCCGGGTCCCACGGGCTCTCGTCACCATTCGCCGATCGGTTCATCTCTTCTTGGGTCATTCACATACCTCCTCTATGGACTGAGTGTTGCTTGCTAAGAAAAGTATACTACAAACTTAGTCAATTGAGAAGTATACCCCTACGCCCGGTCAGAACCGCCGGCCATGGCCGGAATGATCGACACTTCGGCGTTTTCGCCAACGGCGGTATCCAATCCGCCCAGTGTGCGGATTTCCTGGCCGTCAACGAACAGATTGATGAAACGTTTGATCTCGTCGCCATCGAAGACGCGATCCTGGAAGCCGGGATAGTCGGCTTCCAGGGTGGCCAGAACTTCGCGGACGTTACTGCCGGTCACCTCCACCTTGGACTGGCCATTCGTGAGCTTGCGCAGCGGTGTTGGCACAAATACGGTTGCCATTATCGAAGAAAACCTCCTCTTGCGCGATTTTCGAGCATCTACGCTCAGATTTCGTCCAACAAAAAAACTCATCGCCGTGTTCCACTCAGGAACACCTCAGCGATGAGTCCGCCGGCATGACCGCACGACAGCCATGCCCATCCCAACATCCGGTTACGATGCGTCTGCCCCGCCTGCGCGACAGACGGGATCCCAGGCCAGACCGATGAGTCCCGTGGGTGCGGAATCCTCATCGCTGCTTCCACCTGAAGCTGCGGGAGCAGTGGCGGCCTGGCTCGTCCTGCTCGCCGGGCATCGTTACCAGAGCGAGCAGTAGAGGCCCTAGCTACCGCCCCCGCTCAATACAGACGCATCGTACAAAAGTCATTTGTGGTCTCTTACCTCTTACGCACTATTGTATCCAAAACTGCCGATTTGTCAAACCAGGTGCAAATATAGCAGACTCTGTCCCGGATTCCTGTAAGTTGCTCTACGTGCAAGCTACTCATCGAAGAGGAAGGTGGGTTCTTCGTAATAACGCACTTCCTTGTTCTGCAACTTACGCCGCAGCCAGGTCTGCAGCCACTTGTTCTTCTCTTCCAATGGCCGGTCCTCGGTGAGAAAGTCGAGGCCAATGTTGACCCGCAGGGCGCGGCGCGGGATGATGTGACGGGTGACGCCCGTGGGCAGCTTGGCGCTGTTACTTGCCAGGTGCTGAATGTCGGCCGGCTGAAACGGCGGATAGATGATGGTCGCTGCGACATCATCATAGTAGGATTGCAGCTCGTCGGTATTATCCGTCTGCACCCGGTAGATAGCTGCCTCTCCCCGGTAGATGTTGGACATCTCTACCAGCATGTGGGCGCTTTGCTGCACGGTCGTTCCCCCCTCGATGATGTGGACCTCGTCGGCAGGGCCTACCATGTAGGCCAAGATCGCCCGCTCACGCCGCAGCCGGCGTGCCGTCTCCAGGTCCGCCGAGCGCACGCTAACGCCACGGATGCTGCGAATCGCCTCGAAGAGCCGATCTCCATCCATGCCGACGACCAGGTGGTTCCAGGTGTTCACGTCCACCTCATTGTAATCGACGACCTGCACCACGGCGTCTCTAACCCCGAGGCCGGCCAACGCCGCTGTCCGGTTCGCGCCATCCAGAACCACGTAGTGGCCGGCCTGGCTCATCGGCGCTACCACCGGCGGGTTCTTCAGCAGCCCATCCTCGCGGATGCGATGCATTAGCCCTTCAACACGGCGCGGATCGGTTTCCTCGTGCAACACCAAATTCTCGACAGGCACGACGCGAAGCACCGGCACATCCTGCAACTTGCTCATTGACTTCCATCCCCTGCTATAACCAGTCATCAGTCATCAGTGATCAGTAATCCGTATCCGGTTCTCGCGGGTCACTGATTACTGATGACTGATCACCGATCACTTCATCTTGTCCGCCAGATAGTCTATGAGGTCGATCTTGGTCAGAATCCCCATAACCTTGCCATCGTCCACGACGATGGCAACCTTTCCCCCGGAGAAAACGTCCCCCAAAACTGCCAGCGAAGTGTCTGGCTCGACGAGGGCCGTGTCGGGGTTCACAATCGGGGCGATCTTCTCGCGAGCATCATGCTCGTGTTCTCCAAACAGCATGTGCTCCAGCAGATCGACTTCGGTGATGATGCCAACCAGATTGCCGTTGTCCATCACCGGCAACTGCGAAATGTCATGCCGGCGCATCACATCGATCACGTCCGTCACTCGATCGCTCGACGCAGCCGTGATCAACTGCACCAGTGGCCGAGTCCGCAGCAGGTCACGCACACGCCCTTCGACCCACTCAGAGTCCAGGAAGCGGTTTTCCCGCATCCAGTCATCATCGAACACCTTGCTCAGATAGCGCGACCCGGAGTCGGGCAGCAGCACGACCAGCGTCTTGTCTGGGCCGAGGTTGTGGGCGCGAACGTACTTCAAAGCTCCCGCCACGGCCGAACCGGATGAGCCGCCGCAGAAGATGCCTTCCTCGCGCACCAGCCGGCGCGTCATGCGGAACGATTCGCCATCTGTGACCTGGACCACGTCATCCACGTAGTCGAAGTGCAACGTCGAGGGTACGAAATCCTCACCGATGCCTTCGACCTTGTAGGTATGCGCCGGCGGCATGCGACCCGTCTTGAAGTAGTCGCACAGAACCGAGCCGGCCGGATCCACCCCGACGATCTCGATCTGAGGATTCTGCTCTTTCAGGTACTTCCCCACACCGGAGATGGTGCCACCAGTGCCCATGCCGGCCACGAATACGTCCACCTGCCCGCCGGTCTGACGCCAAATCTCCGGTCCGGTTGCCTCGTAGTGAATCTGCGGATTTGCGGGGTTGTGATACTGGTTGGCGAGGATCGCGTTGGGTATCTCTTCGACCAGCTTGCGAGCGACGCTGTAGTAGGAACGCGGATCGTCGGGCTCAACGGCTGTCGGCGTGATGACCACTCGTGCGCCAAAGGCTCGCAGGAGGCGCACCTTCTCATCGCTCATTTTGTCCGGCATGACGAAGGCACAGCGATAGCCCTCCAGCGCAGCCGCGATTGCAAGACCGACACCCGTGTTGCCGGAGGTTGCCTCCACGATTGTGCCGCCGGGCCGGAGTTCGCCCCGTGCTTCGGCGTCACGGATCATGGCAATGCCAATGCGATCCTTCACGGAGCCGCCAGGGTTCAGGAATTCGAGCTTGGCGAGCAGCCGGGCGTCGAGCCCATCCGTCACGCGGTGGAGCCGGACGATGGGGGTTTCACCGATGGTGTCCAGAATGGTCTCGTGTACGCCGGGCCAGAGGCCGGCTGATGGCCGGCTCGTCGAGCGTCGTTGCCCGTCCATATTCTTTCCTCCCGACCTACGATTGACATAGACTTTCAGATGATGGTTTGTAGCCGTAGTAACGACTTCAGTCGTTTCAGCCCGCCAAAACGACTGAAGTCGTTACTACGACCACCGAATGCATTTCTGAATGTCTATAGCACGGCGACAAGCTTACCACAGGCCGCCGGCCCAGTCAATCAGTCGGCGATTAGAACCTGCAACTCGTTCTTCGTCATCTGCTCCTGGTTCAACTGAAAGGCCCGCACGCGCGGCCGATCGGGCTCCATGAGCGACACGATGAAGTACACAGCATCCGGGTAGAAGGCCAGGCGCATGTCCGTGGGCGACGGGTATGCCGGGCTGGCCGGATGGGAATGGTAGATGCCGGCCACCTCCCAAGCCTGCTCATCAATCTCTTTGAAGATGCGCAGTTGTTCCTGCGGATCCATCTGGTAGGTCACGGCCGGAGTCTCGGCGATATTTCGGGCGGGGAACACGCGCGTGAAGTGCCCATTGTCGCCGGCCACGATCCCGCACACCTCGTTCGGCGATCCGCTCCGCGCATGGTGGATCATTTCGTCCGCCAGCGTCCGCGAAAGCTGCACCGTGTCGTTCCGCATAACTGTCCGATTGCCGAGATACCCCTTGGCCACGAGCAACTCCGCGTTCAGGATCGAAGCGCCGGCTGCCCCGCGAATCGTATTGTGGCCCAAGACGAGGAACTTGAAATCAAGCACCGGGTCCTCACGCACGCGGCCTACTACAGAGGCCATACCGTCCTCAGCCATGCGATCAAGTCGAGGTTGCGGCCGGTCCATTTCGGCGCGCACGACTACCGGATTGCGTGGGGCGGTGGGCAGACCCAACTCCTGAGGCTCCGCGCGAAACTCGCTGAATGCGGCGATCACCTGGTCCACGGTGGCCGGCCGCCTAAACCGGACCGACACCGCTTCAACGTGCCCATCCAACGTTGCTACCCGGTGGCAATGGGCACTGACGACGAAGCCGGCCGGCGCAATGCCTTCGCTCTGGAACTGACCCATGATCTTGAGCGGCTCATTCTCGACTTTCCACTCCTCGCCGTAGGTGTGCGGCACCACGTTGTCAACGATGTCCCACGCCGGCACGCCCGGATAGCCGGCCCCCGACAGCGCCTGCATGGTGCTCACCATAACCTGATCCAACCCGAAAGCCACGTCCAGGGGCTGAAGGGCCAGCACCAGGTGGATGGTCGTGCAGTTGGGGTTCGTGACGATGTAGCCCGTCTCCCAGCCGCGCTGTCGCTGCTGACGTGGAATCAGGCTCAGGTGCTGCGGATTGACCTCGGGGATGAGCAGCGGTACGTCAGGGTCCATCCGATGGGGGCTGGCGTTGCTGCACACCACATAGCCGGCCTCGGCAAAAGCCTCTTCCGCCGGCCCCGCCACGTTGCTCGGCAGTGCGGAGAAGACGATGTCGGCCTCGAAGCCCGGCTCCACCGGCAGCACCTCCATATCCCGCACGCCTGCCGGCATGTCGGCCGAGATGCGCCAGGTACACGCTTCGGCGTAGCCGTTGCCGGCCGACGTCCCCGACGCCGCCAGCGCCGTGATCTCAAACCACGGGTGCCCATCCAACAGTTGTATGAATCGCTGCCCCACAGCGCCTGTCGCACCCAGAATGCCTACTTTGACTCGGTTCATCAGATAACCTCGCTCGGTATTATACAGTATGCCGCCCCATCTACCAACAAGAAACTTAGACTCACCCTCCCCACAGCGCAAAAAACCCATGCCGGTGGCTTGGCTTCCTCACCAATTGGCCAGTTGATGCCAGCAGCGTACTCTACCCAGGCGCCGACTCAAGAGCGTTCCCGCTGGTTTCCCCTGCTCTCTTAATTCCAAGCAGCAGGTTTCAGACAGAGCACTGCTGCGCTAACACAACAATGTCCCCCAGTACCCCAGCGGCTGTCACCGCCGGCCCCCCTCCCGCTCCACTGATTGTCAGCGGGTTGCCCTGATACAGTGCGGTCTCGAAGCTGACGATGCTTTCCGAGGCACGGATGTGGGCCAGCCGGCTGTTGGGGTCCACAGTGGTCATGCGCACACGGCAGCGCCCACCCGCCACCTCGGTGACATAGCGCAGAGGCCGGCCAGCCGCTCTCGCATCCGCCGCGCGGGCCGCGAACTGGGCATCCAGGTCAACTGCCTGCGCCAGGAACTCGTCGATGGAGAGGGTGTCCATGTCTTGCGGGACCAGCGACTCGACCTCGACATCTTCAAACTCCAGGGGATAGCCCAGCATGCGCGCCAGAATCAGCGCCTTGCGGGCAGCGTCTCGACCGGCCAGGTCTTCCAGCGGATTCGGCTCCGTGTAGCCTCGTCGCTGCGCTTCCAGGACAGCCTCGGAGAAGCGAGTGCCGGCCTGAAGCTTTGCGCAGATCAAACCCAGCGTGCCACTCAGACAGCCCCGAATGCGCTGCACCTCATCACCAATGTTAACAAGCGTCTGCAGCGTGCTGACAACGGGCAGGCTGCCACCAACGGTGGTCTCGAACCGCGTCCGCCGATCGGCTGTCAGCGCCTGAAAGAGGGCGAAGGACTGAACGAGGGGCAGCTTGTTCGCCGTGACAACCCTGTAGCCCTGCTCGAGAGCCTCCAAAAGGGCCGGAATCGTGGCCTGGGTCGCTGTCACATCGATGATGATGGCCTGGTCTGCGCCGGCTACATCGACAATGGCCGCCGGGTCCCGCTGGACGTAGCCGGCATCCAGGTCTTTGAGCCGGGCGCCGCTCGACTTGGCCTCCAGAACGCCCCGCAGTGCGGCATCATCCAACCCCTCGCTATCTACAATGGCGCCATCGCTGTCAGCCAGCGCCACGTACTCCAACCGCAAGCCGGACAGGTCCGCATGTCGCACGCGATTCGCTATGACCTGCTCGATCAGCGACCGCCCAACCTTGCCGGCGCCGAATTGTATCAGAGGAATTCTCTGCATAGTGTTACCCGCTAACAGACAGTGATCAGTATTCAGTGATCAGTGATCAGATTACCACCCTCTACCAACCATTGATGACTGATGACTGATCACTGAATACTGATCACTGATCACTGTCCCGGCCCAGCCCAAACTCCTCGTGAATATGTCGGACCGCAGCGTCTGCGTCTTCCTCCTGGACGACCAGCGACAGGTTGTGCTCGGACGAGCCTTGAGCTATGGAGATCACGTTGACGCCGTTGCGACCGAGGGCACTGAAGACTTTGGCGGCCACGCCTGGGGTGCTGCGGATGCCGGCCCCGACCACGGCGATAATCACTACATCGTCGTCCGCGATAATGCGATCAATATCCTGTCGAGCCAATTCTCGCTCAAAAGCGCGCTCCAATGCGCTGATAGCACGCCGGCTGCTCGCTGATTCCACCACAAAGCAGATGCTCTGCTCCGACGACGACTGCGAGATCATGAGGACGCTGATGCCCTCCTGGGCTACGGCAGAGAAGACTTTGGCGGCCACACCCGGTACGCCGAGCATACCGCGGCCGGCCACCGTGACCATCGACATCCGGCGGATGGCTGTCACGGCTTTGACCGGCCGCATATCCTGAGTTGACTCCCGTATGATGAGTGTGTCGGGGCCTTGAGGGTTAAAGGTGTTCTTGATGCGTAGGGTGATGCCCTGTTCAATAGCCGGACGAATCGTCTTTGGGTGCAGTACCTTCGCCCCGAAGTAGGACAACTCCGCTGCCTCAGCATAGGAGATCTCCGGGAGTGTGCGGGCCTCCGGGACAACACGCGGGTCAGCGGTCATCACGCCGTCCACGTCGGTCCAGATCCACACAGCGTCAGCGTCCAGGCAACGACCCAGTATCGCCGCCGTGTAGTCGCTGCCACCGCGTCCGAGGGTGGTTGTGACCCCGTCTTCAGTAGCACCGACGAAGCCGGTAACGACAGGCACAGTGCGAGTGTCCAGCAGCGGCTCCAGATACGCCTGAGTTTTCTCGCGCGTGAGGTCCATCCGCGGGCTGGCATTGCCAAAGCGGTCGTCGGTGACGACGATTGAAGTTGCGTCGACCGCCTCGGCGGGTACATCGCGCGCTTGCAGTGCTGACGTGAGGATGCGGGAAGAGAAACGCTCGCCCAGGGAGGAGACCATGTCCAGCGCACGTGGTGTGCACTCTCCCAGCACGTAGATGCTGTTGCAGAGCTGTTCGAAATCGTCCAGAGAGGAAGTGATCTGATCGCGGAGGTCGGCGCCATTGCCCACCGCCTCGTCCACACTCACCAAATGGCGAACCAGCAGATCGGTTTTGGCGCGCCGGAAGGTGGCGGCGTCGCCCTGAGCGGCCGTCTGCGCCGCCTGCACCAGGGCATCGGTTACGCCGCTCATGGCCGACACGACGACGACCACCTGATGGCCGTCGTTGACGGCATCGGCGACGAGGCCGGCGACATGGGCTATCCGCTGGCCGTTACCCACCGACGTCCCCCCGAACTTCATGACAATTCGCATGTAGAGCTATCCTCTATACAAGATGAAGATTGCCATCGAAATAGGCAATCTTCGCACAGTTCATTTCGTATACCGACGAACGACAGATGAGGAGCGCTGATCTCCGCCGGCCCACAGCACGGAATGGAGTCTCAGTAAATCCGAACTTCGTTCTAAAGGGATCGCCAGGTCCCCGCCTGGGCCTGGGCTTGGCAGTCCAGATCGAGCAAAACTGGATTTGCTACGCCTGGTCTTCCGCCGGCTCCCACGGGTACACGATCCATCTATCCGTCTCGACAACGTAATAGTCCGGCCTTTCCTCAAAGACCGAATGCTCAGGCTTGTAGTGCAATACGGCAACCTCGGCCTCGCCGCCGGCAACCTCGATGCGCTCCTTCACCCCCATCGCCGTCCGACCGCTGTCCCAGATGTCATCGATGACGAGAACCCGCTTCCGGTTCAGCAGAGCATCGGACGGGAACTGCAGGAAGTGAGGCTCGTCCAGTGTTTCCCCTTCGCCAGTGTAGAACATCACGGCAGCGACCATCACATTGCGTTGGTTAATCTTCTCGGCGATGAGGCCGGCCGGCACCAACCCGCCCCGGGTCACAGCCATCAACACGTCATAGTCACGCGGCAGTTGCTCCAGTAGCCGATCGACCAAACCCTCAATCTGACCCCAACCGAGGTACTCCTTCTCGTGCGCGCCATTCTCACTGTGTTCCCGTTCCTTGACAGCCGGTTGTTCGAACATTCAGTGCTTCTCCTTACTTGGGAATCCTTATACGCAGAGTCCGTAGTAACGACTTCAGTCGTTCCCCTGAAGCGGTTACTACGACCCCACCACTTCACCCTTGACAGCCTGCATAGCTTGTCTCTCCAACGCAGCTTCCACAGCCGCGATGGTAGGCGTCACCTGATGAGGTTCCGCGAGCCGGCCATTCAGGACCACCTGGGTCTTCAGGCCATTGCCCGTGATGTAGGCCACCGTCAACTCGTCTGGTCGAATTGTACCACGCTCTGCCAGCTTTTTCAAGACCGCCACCGTCACGCCGCCGGCTGTCTCGGCCAGGATGCCCTCGGTCTCAGCAAGCAGTCGAATGCCCTCGATCACCTCGTCGTCGGTGGCCGCAGCCGCAGCGCCGTTGCTGCCTCGGATGGCTCGCAGCGCGTAGGGGCCGTCTGCCGGCACGCCTATTGCCAGCGACTTGGCAATGGTGTCCGGCACCACGGGATAAACCTGCTCCGCGCCCTCCTCGAAGGCAGTGGCAATGGGCGAGCAGCCGGCCGGCTGAGCGCCGGACACACGGGTGCTGATCCCATCGATTAACCCGACGCGGGCGAATTCATCCAACCCCTTCTTGATCTTCACCAGCAACGAGCCCGAGGCCATAGGTACCACAATGTGATCTGGCGCCCGCCAACCCAGTTGCTCGGCCACCTCAAAGCCCAGCGTCTTCGCTCCTTCAGAGTAGTATGGGCGCATGTTGACATTGACGAAGGCCCATCCCTTCTGGTCGGCCAGGATCGAGCACAGCCGATTGACGTCGTCGTAGTTGCCGTCCACAGCCATCACCGTTGGGCCATAGACCAACGAAGCAGCAATCTTGGCCTCCTCCAGGTCAGCCGGCACGAACACCACCGCCCGCAGGCCGGCCCGCGCCGCCTGGGCAGCGACTGAGTTCGCCAGGTTGCCCGTGGATGCGCAGGCAATGGTGTCGAAGCCGAATTCCAGCGCCTTCGTCACAGCGATAGACACTACGCGATCCTTGAAGGAATAGCTGGGCGTGACACAGTCGTTCTTGATGTACAGTTGGTCAAGGCCCAACACCCGACCCAGGTTTCGGGCGTGGAAAAGCGGAGTGAAACCCACATCGCTGCCTACCACGCCGTTGCTCTGAGCCGGCAGTAGCGCCTGATAGCGCCAGATGTTAAACGGCCCGTCCACAATGTGCCGGCGCTGGACGTCCCGCCCGATGGCGTGATAGTCGTACACCACCTCCAGTGGACCGAAGCACTCCTCACAGATGTAGATTGGTCCTTCTTCATACGTCTCACCGCACTCACGACAGCGCAATCCGTGTATGTACGCCATGAACTGATCCTCCTTAACTACTGATGAGTGGCTCGCCGTGGTCGGCTATGGGCACTCTGTAGCCGAAAACGACAAGCCCCTTGCCGGTGGAAGACAAGAGGCTTGAGAAAGACAAAAACCTCTTCTCGAAGGAAGAGGTTACAATCGACATCATCGTCACGTGCCTCTCATCTTCCAGAGTAACTCTGCCGGAATTGGCACCTGAGTTAGTCGATTGGTCTCGTGGCCTATTGGTCCGCTGGTCGTGCGATCGGTAAAATGACGACCTGACCAATTGACCAAGCGACTAACCTGGTTGCCGAGGCTTCACAGGGCCGGTCCCTCCACCTCTCTGGATAAGAGTTCGCGCTATACAGTTGTTGCCAGACATGGTAGCACACCGTGCCAGATTTGTCAAATGAGAAGCTGCGCATGGCATCTGGCACGAGCTGCAATCGCCGGCCTCTTGCGTTATGTAGAATTGTGATCATCTCGTGACAGCCGGCGGCTAGACTTCCCCCCACAGAGAGCAATCCAGATGGTCAGCAAATCTTGCTGCCCACTGTCTCCTGCCCACCTTACAGGATGCGATCGAAGGCAAAATCGACCGCATCCTGTAAGGTTTCGTGTTCTCTGTCTGAAGGCCAGGTACCCCCAGACCTGGCCTTCCTCACTTAGTCCCAGTAGATCCAGGTTTGAGTTCGTAGTAACGACTTTAGTCGTTGTTTCTCCCCGAACGACTGAAATCGTCACTACGAATTTGGATCTACTGAGTCCCCCTGATCCTCAAAGCCCAGCGCCTCAGCCACGATGTACAATGGCCGGCCTTTCACCTCGTCGTAGATTCGGCCCAGATACTCACCGATGATGCCCAGGAAAATGAGCTGGACGCCGCCCAGGAACAGCACGGCGACCAGTGTCGATGCCTGCCCGTAGAAAGCTGTGCTGCCAGACAGACGCAGAATGATGGCTACCACAATGCCGACCAGGCTCAGAGCCGCGATGAAGAAGCCGAAATATGTAGCCAACTGAAGCGGCAGGTACGAAAAACTCGTGATGCCGTCGATGGCGAACTTCAACATCTTGCGGAACGGGTACTTGGTTTCACCAGCGTACCGCTGCCGGCGCACGTACTCTACGCCGGTCTGCTTGAAGCCAACCCAACTCGACAGACCGCGCATGAAGCGGTGCTGCTCCCGCATCTGCTTCATGGCCTGGACGACACGCCGATCCATGAGCCGGAAGTCGCCAGTATCTAGCGGGATGTCCACGTTGGTGATGCCGGCGATCAGGCGATAGAACAGGCTGGCTGTGAATTCCTTGAACCAGGTCTCCCCCTCCCGCTCAGCCCGCACGGCGTAGACTACCTCGTAGCCCTCACGCCAGCGCTTGACCAGGTCCAGAATAGCCTCTGGTGGATCCTGGAGATCCGAATCAATGATGATGACGGCCTCCCCGCGCGCGTAGTCGGCGCCGGCGGTGATGGCCACCTGGTGGCCGAAGTTACGCGAGAAGTTGACGACTTTGACGCGCGGGTCCTGGTCGTGCAGCTCCCGCATGATCTCCAGCGACCGGTCGCGACTGCCATCGTTGACCAGAACCAACTCGTAGGGCTCGCCGGCCTCCTCCATGACGGCCGTCACCCGACGGTACAGCTCCGGCAGAATGACCTCTTCGTTGTAAACCGGTGCGACGATGGAAAGCACCGGCGTCTGATGGTCGGACGCCGGCGCGGGCTGCGAGTGACTTTCGGGCTCAAGTGTTTGAATCGCTTCCATAATCCGTCTCGCTTTCGATCCGACTCATTTAGCGCCGATCAACCTCGATCTTGCCATCCTTGATCACAACCGCGATATTCTCCCGATTTTCCAGCACCCGGATGTCGGTCAGCGGGTCGCCCTGGACCAGGACGACGTCGGCCAGCTTGCCCCTTTCGATGGTGCCGATCTGGTCTTCCATGGCCAGGCACTCGGCGGCCACTTTGGTGCTTGCCACGATCGCTTCCATGGGGCTCATGCCAATGTCAACCATCAGGCCCAGCTCGCGCAGGTTCTCGCCGTGGGGTGTCACGCCGGAGTCGGTGCCCATGGCAATGCGCACGCCGGCCTCGTGGGCGCGTGCTATGCTCGCCTTGTGAACCTCCAGCACCCGCTTCGTCTTGTCCAGCGCCCACTCCGGCATCGTCCCCGTTTTCTCGCCCTGCTCCAGGACCCCCACCGGCGCGAGCAGCGTCGGCACCAGGAACGTGCCGCGCTCAAGCATCAGGCCGATCACCTCGTCGTCCAGGTAGATGCCGTGCTCGATGGACTCGACGCCGGCCAGAACCGCGTTCTTGATGCCCTGCGTCCCCTGGGCGTGGGACATGGTGCGCTTGCCGTGGGCATGCGCCTCCTCCACCATCACCCGAATCTCCTCGACAGTGAACTGGGTCGCCTCCGGCTGGTCCGACGGAGAGAGCACGCCGCCGGTGGTGAACATCTTGATCACATCGGCGCCGTCGCGCAGCAGTTGGCGCGTCGCCTTGCGCACCTCGTCCACGCCATCGACGACGGTGTTGGGGCTGCCGGGGTACACCGGGAACAGGCGCACCTGGACGCCGCTGGGCATGTAGTGATCGCCGTGGCCGCCGGTCATAGACATGGGGCCGATGCTGATCAACATGCGCGGCCCCTGGATCAGACCCCGCTCTACCGCCAGTTTGACGCCCCGGTCGGCTCCGCCGGCATCCCGAACGGTGGTCACGCCGGCCTCCAACGTCCTGCGAAGATGTCGAGCACCCTGATAGAAGCGGAGCGAGAAGGGGGTATTGATAAGGCGTTGCAGGTCGAACCCCTCCATCAGCACGTGAAGGTGAGAATCGATGAAGCTGGGCAGGATGGTCATGCCGGCGGCATCGATCACCTGAGCATCTTCGCCCCACGGCCCATTCACCTGGTCGGTCGGGCCGGCGGCTTTGATCTTGTTGCCCTCAACCACAATTGTTGCATCCGCGATGGGATCAGCGCCGGTTCCGTCGATGAG
>JBHHTZ010000046.1:0-12966 GCA_046753605.1 Anaerolineae bacterium | reverse complement strand
GGTTGAGGAGGAAGCTCGAGGAAGACACCGGCAACCCGCAGCGCATCCTCACCGTCCGCGGTGTCGGGTACATGTTCACCCCCCGTTCGTAGTCACGTTCGTAGTCAGGCACGCAGCGATAGCGGAGTGCCGTCCGTGTTGCGAAGCAGTGGCGGAGTGGCACCCTACGAGCTTCTCAATGGCAGGTGCATATCATGACACCTCAGGATACAGACTTGTACTGAGTGCCCCATCGTCCCGTCGGGACAATTCAAGACGAAAGAAACTTGACATAAAAAGAGTTTCTTAGCAGCTTGCCGAAGTGAACCAGGGCGCGCATCAGGGAGTACCTCTTACTAGAGGAGGGCCCTGAACGGCACACCGGCCTGCAGACGATAGAAGACATCATTAAGGTTGGCCGGCATCATGGCCTGGACGTCTGGCAGGCCCGGCTGGTCTTCGCCGATCACGAGATGTCGGTGTGGGTGATCCCCGAGCCGGTGCTTAACTACTACATCCATCTTGTCTCTGTGTTCCAGTGCTTGCCCACCGACAACTGAATCTTACCCCCTCCTCTGCCTTTTGTCCATCTTGCCCCCCAGGCTGGGGCAGCCCCGCATGCCTTGCCTCCGCATATGCCCCCCAGCTTCTGTCCTTCACACCCACTACTCCCGCCATCTGCTTACTTATTCTTCATTGCTGTCACCGGCTGCTACGGGTTGACAAGTCACGATGATTTTGGTATAATGTATGAGGTACGAGGTATGACCACTAATCGAGGGTCATAGGGAGGTCTTCGTGGTCATGACGGCTCAGACGGGGCTGGCTAAAGTGGCACATCAGAGGCTGGGGGCGGCATCCAGGTATTTCCACGGTAGGCGGCTTCGAGGGCAGTGATAACAGGTTGTCCTTGCTTCCGTGCTAAGGCCAAGACTTCCTTGGAAATACGACTTCCAGCGAATTTGAAAAAAAGTTAGCGCGAATAAGCGTTGGGTTAAGTTGCCTGGCGAGGCTCCGCAAACGGGTAGAAGCCCAATCGTGTTGGGCGTACCTGGCCAGTGACGGCCAATGCGATTGGCCTGCTACCCAGTTAACCCAGGGCTTATTCGCGCCAACAACAAGAACGAATTGAGGACAAGAAGAGAGGAGCCTCCTATGACCATCATCACACCACTTCACGAAACTCGATTTGAGGATTTACGGGTCAGCATCTATCGCACCAAGCAGGAAATGGGCCAGGCATCTGCCCAGGAAGCATCTGAAAACATCCAACGTGCCATTCGCGAAAAAGGGGAGGCTAACGTCATCTTTGCCACGGGCGACTCTCAACTTTCATTTCTCGCAACGTTGCGAGAGATGAAAGACATTGACTGGTCAAAGGTGAATGTCTTTCACCTGGATGAGTACGTTGGGATTGACCCAGACCATCCTGCCAGTTTCCCCCGCTTCTTGCGCTGGCACCTCATCGATCATGTCAATCCGAAAGCATTCTATCCGGTTCAGACGCAGACCGAAGATTTGGACAAGGCGTGCAAGGAATATGAGGACCTGCTGCGTGCCTATCCGGCGGACCTGTGCGCCCTGGGAATTGGGGAGAATGGGCATCTGGCCTTCAACGACCCGCCCTTCGCAGACTTTGATGACCCCTTGTGGGTGAAAGTCGTCAAGCTGGATGAGCGATCCTGCCAACAACAGGTCGGTGAAGGCCACTTTGCCAGCCTCGAAGAAGTTCCCACGCACGCCATCACGCTCACCATCCCAGCGCTCCTGGCTGCGAAACGTGTGCTCGCCATCGCGCCAGAAGCTCGCAAGGTGGAAGCTGTCTTCCGCGCCTTGAGGGGCCCCATCAGCACAGAGTGTCCTGCATCGATCCTGCGACGGACACCGCATGCCCACCTGTTCCTGGATGTAGACTCGGCGGCGAAAGCCTATCGTGACCTGGAGTCGTGAGTGCCGGTCTTTCAGAAGCTATGAAAGGAGAGTTCTTCCTTCGGCGATGAGTTTGGATTTCAGATTGGCATCCTCTCTATGGCACGCATCGCTGTCGGACAGCAAACAAGCGACTGGAATTATGGGGAAAGTATCAGGACTTATCCGGGTTCTCAGTGATGATGAAATGGAATTGATCCATCGTTCAGCGCTGCGAGTGCTGGCCGAGGTGGGAATGCGCATTGAGCACGAAGAGGCGTTGGCTGCGCTGGAAGTGATTGGTTGCGACGTTGACTTCGACTTACAGCAGGTCGAGTTCCCCCCGGAAGTGGTAGAGAATGCCATCAACAGGTTGCGCAAGGACTTTGCCCCTTCCGCTGCGCCTGGTGGAGCGGTCTTCTCCCGGCGCTACGCTGAGCATGTCCCTATGCGCTATACGGCGATGTACTTCACCTCTATGCCCCGCCGCATCCGGCACAATTTTGACGTGAACTGTGGCGGTTTTCCTCCTTTTGTCTACAACCTGGAGGGGAGTCGGCGGCCAGCGACCATGCAAGATGTTCGAGACAGTATCCGCCTGGCCGATGCCCTGGACAACATTGACCTTGTCGGGTTGCCCTGCTCGGCGGGTGAAGTTCCGGCCCCATTGCGCCCCGTGGTGATGGCCGCCGAATTGGTGAAGCTGACCAGCAAGCCGGGCGGTATAGAGGCCTGGTCAGTGAAAGACGTGGGGTATATCTCCCGCATCGCTGAAGTGGTTATCGGCAGTGCGGAGGCTTTGCGTCAGCGGCCGATCCTGGTTGGCTACGGAGAGGCGCATTCTCCCCTTTCTATTGATTGCAACATGGCTTCAGTATTTATCGAATACATCAAGCGTGGTTTCCCTCAATCTCTTGATACAATGCCTGCCGGCGGGACCACCGCCCCGGCTACCAGCGCGGGAACTCTGACCCTTGGGCTGGCCGAGACTCTGGGAGGACTCACTCTGGCCTACGCGATCCGTCAGGATGCTATCATTAGCGTGGATATCTGCCCCACGCTAACGGATATGAAGACTCTCATCTATCCCTACGCCGGGGCCGACCGCATCCCCCTGGTCACGGCGGCGATGCAGATGCTCAGCGAGTATTATGGGCGTCCAGGTGGCTGCCACGGTGGCAAGACCGATGCCTGTGTGCCCGGAGTACAGGCTGGCGTGGAGAAGGCCCTCTCTATCATCTTCCCGGTGCTGGCTGGCGCCACCGGTGTCGGTACACTGGGTCATGTGGAAAATGCGCTCTCTTTCTCCTACGAACAACTGGTGATTGATAATGAGATCGCTGGTTACATCAGACGGATGCTGCAAGGGTTTGAAGTCACCGAGGAAACGATCGCATTCGATGTCATTAAAGAGGTTGGTATTGGTGGTAACTTCCTGACGCATCCTCATACAGCGGAGAACTTCCGCAAGGAGTTTTGGCTGCCTGACCTGCTGGAACGGATGCCCTGGGGGTCTTGGAGTAGCCAAGAGGTGAAGGGATTTGAAGCAAAAGCGAGGGAGCGAGCCAGAAAGATCATCGCTGAGCACCACCCAGAGCCGCTGTCGCCGGAGCAGGTGAGGGAGATTGACAAGATTGTGGAAGCGGCCAAACGAGATCCGTGGTACCAGCAGACGTGAGCCGAAAGGGTTGATGTGCATGGTGAACAATCTCACCCTAAGAGAGGTTGTCGAGCTGTGGGGCGTTGATCGAGACAGCCCCTATCGAGCCATGCTGTTGGACTTTCTCGAGAAACAGGCACAGAGCCTGGCAGCCAGGCTACCCAGGCCAGAAACGCAACAGGCGTGGCTGCGACGAGTTGCTGACCTACGACCCTGCCTGCTTCATTCTCTGGGGCTTACCCGACTTCCTGATCGCACTCCTCTTAATTCGCAGATAGTAGGAAAGATAGAGCGACCGGCCTATGATATCGAAAAGCTGATTTATGAGCCTCGCCCTGGCTTTTCTGTATCGGCCCATCTGTACTTACCACGGCAGTCTGATTTCCCTGCTCCTGCGGTGCTTTATGTCCCCGGTCACTGGATGGATAATTGCAAGCTGGATCCAGATGTCCAACTCTGTTGCGCCAACCTGGCATCGCTTGGATTCGTTGTTCTGGTGTATGATCCCATTGGCCAGGGGGAACGCCTGGGCGATTGGCTGGACCACGGCCACCTGGAACCGCTGCTGGTAGGGTTGAGCCAGGAGGGTCTCATGGTCTGGGAGAGCATAAGGGCGATTGACTATCTCGTCAGTCGGCCAGAGGTGGACCCACAACGTATTGGCATGACCGGCTCCTCTGGCGGGGGGCTCAACACCTTCTACACCAGCGCCGTGGATGAGCGCATCCAGGTCAGCGTCCCGGTTTGCTATGTGAACACTTTCTTCTCGATGATGACAGCCGAACGTAACCGCAACTGGGAGGATGGTGTTGACCTCTGCAATCAGGTCCCTGGTGTGATGGCCTACGCAGAGATGTCGGACATCTGCGGATTCTTTTCCCCTAAGCCGCTATGTATCGTTGCCGGTATTCGTGACTGGCTGTTCCCCATTGAGGGCGTGCGCCAGGTTTATACGGACATTGAGTATATCTACCAACTGCTTGACGCCCCGGAGCGAGTTCGCCTGGTTGAGGTGGACGCTGAGCACGGCTATCATCGCGGGATGCGCCAGGCAGCCTATGGTTGGCTGGCCCGTTGGTTAAAGGATGAAGGTGACGGCAGTCCTATCCCTGAGTTGGAGCACGATCCGCTGCCAATGCCTTATCACCCAGCTCTGACCCACGTAGCCCCGCCGGACCCGGCGGACCTGCCGATTCTGCGCCGGCGTGGTTCGTTCCCAACTGCCAGCCCTGGCCTGTGCTTTCCAGAGGGGGCAGGGCCGCCGCCCGGTCCGGCGATCACAGCGTTGGCCCGCCAGATGGCCGAGTCGCTTCCCCCTGATCAGAATCTGCCGGCCGACGCCGATGATTGGGGCCAGCAGCACCTTGATCTGGTGGACCGAGTGCGGGCCGTGCTTGGCCCTTTCCCCGACCGGACGCCCGTGCCAGACCGGATCTTCAACCAGGTACTATACAAAGGTCTCTTTGCCGAGCGCGTCGTCTTCGAGAGTGAGCCTGGCATCGAGATACCGGCCACATTCCTGACACCGGCGGAATGGAAGGCTTATGTACCAGCGATTGTATACGTTGACGAATGGGGCAAGGCGGCCGGACTCTCTAATGGGATCATCGAAGCGCTGCTGGAAGCGCAGTTCGCTGTCCTCGCCATTGACGTGCGCGGCGTGGGAGAAACAGTTGCCAGTGACTTTGAGGCGACGACCAACGCCTTGATGACTGACCGCCCCCTTTTTGGACAGCGGGTATGGGACGTGTTGCGGGCCGTGGATTGTCTCTGGCGACGCCTCTACATCGGCGTTCAAATAGACAAGGGGCGCATCGGTTGCATAGGGCGAGGGGCAGGTGGGCTGCTGGCCCTGTACGCGGCAGCGTTGGATGAGCGCCTTGCCGCCACGGTGATCTGGGAGGCTCCAGCCTCGTATAAATCCTTGATCGTGGAGCGGCCCGGCTTCCCCGCCAGCGTCTATCTCTTTGATGTCCTAAATCACTTCGATCTGCCCCACTTGATGGCTGCTGTCGCCCCCCGGCCGCTACTTCTGGCCGATCCGGTGGATGGTGAGCGGCAGTATGTCTCCATTGGGGCGGCAACCAGAGCCTGCCACTGGCCCCGGCAGGTCTACACTCTTCTTCAGGCAGATGCCGGTCACTTGCAGGCGTTGGCCAGGCCAGAGAAACCCGCGACACCTGAGGCGATTGCTGGCTGGTTGCAGGAGTATCTGTGAACGCAGTGCACAGATGGTTTATGAGCCTGACCCAGGGGAAGGCATGTGAGGCCCAGGTAGCCAAACTGCGGTTGTGAGTTGGATAATGGCTACTCAGCGTACGGATAATGTTTCGATACTGGAGATACTTTGCCTGAGTCCGGGCAAGCTGTCAAGTTTTCAACATGATATGCAGGAGGTGTTGCACATGCGTACGATAACCGATCGCAAAACTCTGGTGATCATCGGCGCGGGCAGTGCTCAGTTTACCGAGGTCTTGGTGCAAGACATGATCGCTGACGGCGGTGAGTGGGAGCTGCGTCTGGTCGATATCGACCCGGAAAGCCTGGACATCGCCAGGCGGCTGTCTCAACGGATGGTGGAAGCCCACGACGCCCCAATTACCGTGCGCGCCGCAGAGGATCGCCGAGAGCTGTTGTCGGGCGCAGACGTGGTAGTGGTGTGCATCGGCGTGGGCGGTCGCCGCGCGAGGGAACGGGACGTGCTCGTTTGTCGCCCGTTCGGCATCTACCACTCCTCGGGTGACACGTACATGCCCGGCGGCATCTCTCGCGCCCTCCGCACGGTTCCCCCTCTAGTGGACATAGCCAACGACGTGATGACCTTTTGTCCCGACGCCATTTTCATCAACTACTCCAACCCTATGTCCGTCAACTGCCGGGCCATACACAAGGCCACCTCCGCCCGTGTAGTCGGCCTGTGTATTGGTCTCAAGGTGGTGCATGACTACCTGGCTCGCTTTATCGACGCCCCACCCGAAGCTGTGTGGTCCGCCGCCATCGGCGTCAACCACCTGACCTGGATCACCGAGCTGCGCTACCAGGGGCAAGATGCCTGGCCGCTGGTACGGCAGAAGATGGTGGAGAAGCCCGACGTCGTGACACAAAACCCGCTCTCATGGGACCTGTTTCAGGCATTTGGCGCTTTCCCGGCTGTGTTCGACTTTCACGTCGTCGAGTTTTTCCCCGGCGGGCATGGTCAGGGTGGCTACTACGGCCACTCCGTGGGGGTGGACGCTTTGTCCTTCGAAGCCAGGGTCGAGTGGATTGACCGGATCTTCCAACGCATGACCGACAAGGCTTATGGCCGCCTGCCGCTGACCGAAGAGGACGAGATTGGTGAGCCTTCCCAACTGATAGAAATTCTGCGCGCCGTCTGGGACGACACCAACCGTTTCTACTCGGTGAATCTGCCCAACGCCGGCCAGGCCAGCAATCTACCCCTGGGCGCGGTGCTGGAAGGGACCACCTTGGTCAACGGCACCGGCTTCCACCCCATCAGCTTCGGCGAATTGCCGCCGGGTATCAGCGCCATTTTGCAGCGGGTGATCGGCGTGCAGGATCTGACAGTGGCAGCTGCGCTGAGTGGTGATCGCAGGCTCGTACTGCAGGCCATGCTGGCCGATGGGCACGTCTTCACCCGGGAGCAGGCAGAAACGTTGACTGATGCCTTGCTCGATGCACAGCGCGAATGGTTGCCCAACTTCTACGCATAGGGCGTGGCTTACCTGCAGTGGGAAGGACGGTGTGCAAAATGGACGTTGGCAAAATACGGGGTCTTCAGGTGCGCTACTCATCACAGAATAACTCGCCTGTCTGGACAGCAGCGAGGCCATCGAGTTTGTCCGCAGTGCATAGCGGGGCGACCGCTACCGGATGCGGGTGCGATAAGTTCAAAGGAGTGGATCAGTGACTACGTTAACCTCACGCCAGCGTATGCTGCGGGCACTCGATATCCAGGAAGTGGATCACATTCCATGCTGCTTTATGAGTCTCACAGCGCTACTCCAACGTTGCCATGAGAACATGTACGAACTCACCAAAGCTGAGCGGGCTATGGGGCTCGATTCAATGCTCTTCATTCCTACTGCCCCACGCCCTCAGCGTCCGGACCATCCGGACCTCCGCGGCTTGCCAGTGCGATTCCATCCCGAGGTAGAGATCAAAGAGTGGCGTGAAGAGGTTCGTGGTGATTTTGACATCTTGCACAAAGAATACGCTACGCCTGGTGGTAGTCTGACAACCAGCTTGCGTTTGTCGGAAGACTGGCCGTACGGCGACCATATCCCCTTTGTGGGTGATTACCAGATTCCCCGGTCGTTGAAACTACTCGTCACCGAGCCAGACGAACTGGAAGCACTTCAATATCTGCTTACCCCTCCTCGAGAAGAGGATATTGCCCAGTTCAAGCAGGAAGCCCTAAAAGCCCACGCCTTTGTGGAAGAGCAAGGTGTTCTTCTGGCTGGCGGTTGGGGCGTAGGCATGGACATGGCAAACTGGCTGTGTGGTATGCAAAACCTCATGATCATGGTGATGGACCAGCCGGCATTCGTGACTGAATTATTGGAGATGCTATACGTCTGGAACAAACGGCGTATGGAGGTGCTCCTGTCAGCGCCGATCGATCTGTACATCCGGCGGGCGTGGTACGAAGGCTGCGACTTTGTCACTCCACAATTCTATCGGGAAGCGATTTTGCCGCGGCTCAAAGCCGAAGTCGAGGTAGCGCACGAGCACGGGGCGAAGTTTGGATACATTTGCTCAAGCGGGACAAAGCCGATGCTCGATTTCTATCGGGAGGCGGGCATTGATGTGCTCATCGGCATTGATCCCGTCCAGGGTACGTACACCGATATGCCCCTGTTGAAGGAAAAACTCAGCGACAGAATCTGCCTTTGGGGTGGTGTATCGGGTGCGGTGACGGTTGAAATGGGAAGCGAGGAGGGGGTACGTTCCGCGGTCCACAAAGCCATAGAAACGCTTGGGCCTACCGGGTTTGTCCTCTCACCCGTTGACAATATCACCATTGACGCGCCGCTCACCTGGCGCAATATTGACGTTTTCATTGACGAGTGGCGCAAGCATTGGTAAGGTTTCTCGCCCTTTCCCCACCAATTCTGGAGCTCGAGTTCTGGAGGGGGAGAGTGTTTCGAACCATACGGGGAGGCTTCGATGGGATGTGATTGCTGATTTCAGCAGGAAGGAGGTGGCTACCCAAGGTCACAAGAACGGAATTGACGCTTGCTGGTGGTTCGATAGTGACCACTCTAAGTCAATAAGAAGGAGGATAACAATGAGAGCCCCATCACTCGTGACCCTACTCTTGGTGATTGCTACCGCGATCATTGTAACTGGCTGCGGCGCGCAACCGACTGCGACACCGGTGCCTGCGGCGCAACCGACTGCGACGCCGGCCCCTGCAGCCCAGCCGACTGCAACGCTGGCGCCTGTAGCCCAGGAGATCCACTGGACGATCTGGGCCCAGACCGGCAGTCCTGCAGAGACGGAGTTGATGCAGCACATCAACGAGCGCTTCATGGCCAAGCATCCCGGACTGACAATAGAGCTGCAAACGACGGCTGACTACGTCCAGCAGACCAACAACCTGAAACTGGCCCTGCCGGCGGGAGAGGGCCCCGATATCTCCTACACCCAACCGGGACCGGAGTTTACCAGCAAGTTTGGTGAGGCAGACTGGATCATTGATCTCCAACCGTATATCGAGAAGTACGGCATTGATAAGGTCGTCAGCCAGGAGATGATCCGCTATTTCAACACGGACAGTCACGGCAATTTCGTCGAGAACTATGCGCTTGCCTGGGATGTGGTGGTTCAAGGTATGTACTATAATACCGAGACCTTCGACGAAGAAGGCCTGAAACCACCTGTGACCCGGGAGGAATGGGAAGACCTGCTCGCAACGCTCAAAGAAAAGGGCTACACGGCGTTATGCGCCGACGGGCAGGATGGCCCCATGTTTGCCATGCTTGCCAAGTACATCCTCCATCTCAACACGGATTACGAGGATCTGAGAGCGCTGCACTTTGCAACAGGCGAAGCCAACTGGGATACGCCCCAGGTTACACAGGCGCTCCAATACATGCGTGACTGGTACGAGGCTGGCTACTTCGAGAAGGATGTCCTGGCAACGGGGTACGAGGATAGTGTGAAGCTGTTCATTGATGGCAAGTGCGCGATGCTTTACAACGGCACATGGTCGGCTGGACAGATGGCCACAGACCCCGCCTTCAAGGCCGGCTTCTTCGTTCTGCCGCCGCTGAACACGGACATTCCCTACCACGTGGCTTATACGCCCAACAACGCCTGGATCATCTCCAGTTCGACCCCGGACAAAGACCTTGCCGGCGAATATATCGGCTTCCTGTATTCAGAAGAGGTGGCCAGGATGCAGTGGGAGAACAGCGCCCTGCCGGTGCGCAAGTTCGAGACAGTACCCGATCCAGTGTCAGATATTCAGGCTGTCGCCTATGAAGCAACTCAGAAAGCCGGGCCTGGCTTCTGGCTCACGGATCCCGCTCCAAACGTAGATGAGGCATGGGCCACGATCATCCATGACGTTGCCACCGGTGCCGTGTCGGTCCCTGAGGTGCAGGCGATCCTGGTAGATGCCTATGCCAAGGATCTGGCGGGGGGGGAGTGAGAAGCGGGTAGCCCAATGGTGTATTGAGAGGCTTTGATCCAGTCCGTGCTTGCCAGGATCCACCTGCTGCACACTGTCAGCAGGTAGCTAATCGGTGCGGTGTGGCAAGCCGGGGCGCTTAGCTCCGGCTGCCACGCTGCGCCGGCTCGATCCGAACAACTGCCTGTCGCGGCGGCCAATGGCCGCCCCAAGAACTATGGAGGTGGGGTGCATGAATGAGTCAACCGAGGATCCACGTCTTTCTGGACAGCGAACGCGGGATACATCCATAGAGAAGCCAGCACGTCGCTCTGGCCTGCTTGGTGTTCTGGCCAGGCAGGCACCCATGCTGTACATCCTGCCAGGGCTTATCCTGTATGGTCTCTTCTATTTCTATCCTTTGGTCTGGACGCCCTACCTGAGTTTGTTCAGATGGGACGGCATCACAGCAAAGCGGTTTGTAGGACTCAGGAATTACGTCGAGTTGTTCACAGATGACCGATATTTCTTTGACACTGTGCTCCATAACGTCCAGTGGGTGATCCTCGGCATGATCGTCCCGGTTGCGATTGGAATGGGGCTCGCCCTGCTGTTGGGGCGTACCAGGCTTCGCGCTCGGACCGTGTTCCGGACGATATATTTCTTGCCCATGGTGTTATCATCTGTGGTTGTCGCGATTATCTGGCGATGGGTCTACTCGCCTGATTACGGCGCCCTCAACAGCACCCTGCGGGCCGCTGGCCTGCCTGGATTGGCGCATGGCTGGCTGGGCGATAAGCACACCGCTCTGTTGGCGTTGTTCATCGCCTGGACCTGGATCACGTACGCTTTCTGCATGATCATCTTTATTGCCGCCCTGCAAGGCCTGGACGAGACCTATTTCGACGCCGCGAAGGTGGATGGCGCCAATCGCCTCCAACAGTTTTGGTACGTGCTGATTCCGCTGATGTCGCGCGCCATTACGACGGTGATGCTGTTGCTTGCGATTGCTTCCCTGCAGGTGTTTGACCTAGTTTGGATTATGACCAAGGGGGGTCCCGGCACCTCAACGTTGGTACTGGGCGTTTACATGTACGAGCGCGCTTTCGTCTACAGCAGGGTTGGCTATGGCGCCACGATTGCCACCATGCTAGGAATCTTGATTTTGATCTTCTCAGTAGTTTTCCTGCGGATACGGCGGGCCTCGGAGGTGGAACTATGACAAGTCCGGAAATCCCTTCAGCACCTTCGGCTGGGCCCTTCGACGGGCTCAGGACGCTGCTCAGGGCAGGGAAGGGCCCTCAGGTCCCGAAGGGAGGCCCCCCCGGGTCATTAAGGGAAATGCGAAGTGAAAAACACCCTGCCAACCGGCACTGGGCAAGGGTCAGTCTGGTTTTTCTGGCGCTTGCACTTTCCCTGTTCGTGCTGATACCATTTTTCTGGGTGTCCGTGACGGCGGTAAAAACCACCTCTGATATGACCGCGCATCCCCTTGGCCTGCCACAGGTGTGGCATTGGGAGAATTTTGCCCAGGCGGTGCAGCAAGCGCATCTGCTGAGGCTGTTCAGGAACAGCGTCATCGTGGTCGTCCCTGTGGTCCTGGCGTGCCTGGTTCTTTCGACACTGGCAGGCTACGCGTTCGCCAAAATGACGTGGCGCGGGAAAGAGTTCTGGTTCATCGTCTTCCTGCTAGGTCTTGCGATACCGACGACTGTCCTGATCGTTCCACTGTACTTTGAGCTGAACGCATTGCACCTCACGGGGAGCCTATGGGGACTGATTCTGGTCGAAAGTGCCGGAACGCTGCCGTTCGGTGTGCTGTTGATGAGGGGCTTCATCGCCGATATCTCGGATGAAATCATAGATGCTTCCCGCATAGACGGATGTACGAGCCTCGGAACGCTGTGGTACATCGTAGCTCCTCTGACGAAGCCTGCGCTGTTGACCCTGTTGATTTTCAACTTCATGTGGTCGTGGAATGCCTATCTGCTCCCCCTGGTGCTGGTTCAGAAGCAGAGCCTTCAGACGCTGCCACTCGGACTTCAAGTCTTTGCCGGCCGGTGGATCACCAACTATCCCCTGATCATGGCAGCCACCATCATCAGCATCTTCCCGATCGTGGTCGTGTACGTGATCTTCCAACGGCAATTCATCCAGGGACTCTCGGCCGGGGCTTTCAAGTAGCGTCACCGATTGGGGAATAGGTTCCTGCGGATTCTCTTGATCGCCGAAGGTCTCCTGACCGAGGTGAAGAGGGGCTCGGTCAGGAGACCTCGCCCATCGCAGTAGCATCAAGTGAAAGGGGCAATTCAGGCATGAAACAGGCATTTCTGGAGGGCGTGAATCAGCTTGTGCTGAAGGAGGTCCCGAAGCCAGAGATTGAGCGGCCGGACCAGATTCTAGTGCGGATCAGGGCGGTGACGATCTGTGGTGCTGACGTGCATATGCTTCATGGGTGCCATCCACCCAACCAGGGGAAATACCCTTCCGCCATTGGCCACGAAGGGGCCGGCATCGTCGAAGCCGTTGGTGATTGGGTCACTGATACTTCGGCTTCGCTCAGTACAAGCTTCAAGCCCGGAGATCGGGTGGCGACCAAGGAGTGGTTTAATGGATGTATGGCGGAGTATACTCTGACTACAGCGGATAACCTGCTCCACATCCCAGACGAAATGCCTTTCGAGCAAGCCGCTGTGCTGGAGCCGCTTCATGCGACCTACCCTCTTGCCTACCAGTGTTTTCAACTTGGCGAGACGGTGGTGATCATTGGGCAGGGGTCGGTGGGCCTGCTTTTCACGCAGAC
>JBHHTZ010000045.1:0-13019 GCA_046753605.1 Anaerolineae bacterium | reverse complement strand
GAGGCAACGCCGGCCACCTGCGCCGCCGCCCATGCCGTCTGACCGTGGACATCCTGGGGATATGTGCTCACGCAGGCCGGCAGGTATGACATGCAGGTGCTCAGGATGAGCTTGCCCGGTGCCACCAGTCCATCGCTGAGCGCCTCGCCGAAGTTAGAGAAGGTCGTCAGTTCATCGTTGTAATCGGTTGCCCCCACGGCGAGAACCTCGGGGAACAGGGCCGGCCACACCGCATCGTCTCGGCCCTGGTCACCAACCACGCCGATGACCAGAGACCCCTTGTTAGTAGCATACTCGACCGCCTGCCGCAACGCCTCAACCTTTTCAAATTGGTCTGAGGACACAATAGGGGCTACAAGAATGACCTGCGCGCCATTATCCGCTGCGTAGTGGAGTCCCTGGATCAGATCGGATACGAACCCGTAGGGAACGCGGGCCGTGGCAGTGACCATCAATCGCACCACCTTTATGGGCATTATGCGCGCGCCCCATGAGACACCCGCCATCCCAATCTGGTTGTTGGTCTCTGCGGCGGCGATGCCGGCGGCGAAAGTTCCCCAGCCAATGTCATCTGTCGGGTCCGGGTTATCCTCGTCCAGGAAAAACTCGTAGCCGTTCACATCATCCACGTAGCCGTTGTCGTCATCGTCGATGCCATTGCCGGGAATTTCGTCATCATTCTGCCAAATCTTGTTCTTCAGATCAGGATGGCTCATGGCAACGCCCGTGCTGACGACAGCGATGGTGATGTCTTCGCTGCCGGTCGTTACGTCCCATGCCTCGGGCGCATCAATGTCGGCGTCGAGCTTGCCCCACACACCCGTGTTGTGCAGGTTCCATTGATAGCGGTTGGCCAGGAACCACTGGTCGTTGGGCTGGGTGCTCACGTGCCAGGCAACGGTGCCGATGGCTCGCCAGCTTTCGCCGAGGGATTCGTACACCAAGGTGAGATAGCGGCCAATGGGGAACGTGCCGGCATCGACGAAGTAATCCCAGGCCGGCACGACGACAGACGCTGTACCAGACCCGTCCAGGGTTTCGACGGTGTCGAATACCACGATGGGTGAATCATCCACATCCAGGGCATAGACCTGAACACGAACGGGGTCGTCCGTGAGTCCCGTGTAGTCAAAGACCGCGTATGCCTGGGGGGATTCTGTGGGCAGCGTGTTGTCAGGGAGCGCCGGCCCAGCCGGCATCGTGCTCATCCGGAGCGTCTCGGTGATCACACCACGGGGCGTCTGGCTGCGCAGACTACCATCCGGCCCCTGTGAAGCAAGCGCGGAAGCCGGGCTATCGACCCCGTCTGGAACGACATCAAGTGGCCGCAGCGGCGGCTCCATCAGGCGCAGGTCGAGCATCGCCGATGCCACAGCGGGGTCTTTCCTCAATTCTTGGACCAACTGCTCTTCCTGGCCCGCCGCGACAGGCACCGCATAGGTGCTGACCCCGATCCTCTCGGACGGCGCCGCGTTGTACGCGCTCAACAGTGAGGCAGCGGACGCCGCAGGGTAGTCCGTTTTGAATTGGACGAGAATGTGGCCGGCACGGAAGGCCGGCCACGTGCCATCGTCAGCCTGGCGTTCCGGATCCAGCGGGCCGTAGCCGGGCGGGCCGGCCCGCGTAACCGCTGTGATCGGCGCCAGATTCAGGGCTGCCAGAATCAGGCAGACCAGAGCAAGCGTTCGCGTTTTTTTCATGTGCAGTTTCGCTCCTGGAAGAAACCAGACGTACGACGATTCGTACCGGTTGGGCAGGATCCAGGGCCCAACTCACTCGGCAGGCAGGAAGCATTCCATCGTGAAACGCAATCGGTGGTCAGGGTGTATTCTCAAGCCGAAAGCCGTGTCCGCGAACGGTCATGACGTACTGATGATCGGGATCAAGGTCCGCCAGGCGATCACGAAGCCTTCTGATGAGGGCATCGATGGCCTGCTCTGACACACCGCCGCTCACGGCGTTCGGCCACACAACGCGAATGATCTCTTCACGGGTTATAACCTTGCCGGCATTCTCATATAGCAAGTGGAGCAGCCGATATTGCTGGGTAGATAGTGGCGGCTCCAGTTCCTGGCCGCGCAGCCACACTTGCCGGCTGTCATTATCGATCACAAGGCCACGCTGGCCTTCGAAGAAAAGTGGCGTGGTAGCACCAGCATCCACGAAAGTCAGTGTGAAGCCGGTGGCGACTTGAATAGCATCCCCGTCCTTCAAAGGCACAGGTCCCTGAAGAAGATTGCCGTTGACAAAGGTGCCGTTCTTGCTACCACAGTCTCGCACATAGTATCGGTCGCCCTCACGTTCAATCACAGCGTGCACACGCGACACCCTTCGATCTGGAAGAACGATGTCGTTGCTATCTTCGCGTCCGATGCTGATTTCGTCACGTTTGAGCAACCACTCTTCGCCAACTTGCTCTCCATCCTGCATAATGAGGATCGGAAGTTCACGTTCTAGCATGTCTGAAAGGCCCCTCCTTTCTCTTTGACAGAAATCACGGAATGGGCTAACCTTAAGCGCCACGGATGCCACGCAAGAGATGCCCTGCATGGAGGAGTAACGCTCTTGTTTGAACTACTGCCACCCGGTACCGTTCTGCGCGAACGATACCGGGTAATTGCCCTGGTCGGACAGGGCGGTGCCGGCGCTGTATATCAGGCTGAGGACCTTCGTCTGGAAGGTCGGATGTGTGCTATCAAAGAAGTGCGCCCACAGCCCGGTGCCAGCCAGGAGGCTATCGCCCAAGCCCAAACTCAGTTCCGCCGCGAGGCAAGCACACTAGCTCGGCTGGATCAACCGAATCTTCCCAAGGTATCGGACTACTTCTCACGGGATGGTCTGGATTACCTGGTCATGGACTTCGTAGCCGGCCGGAATCTCAAAGAGGTGCTGGACGAAACTCGCCTTCAGAAGCAGTTCCTCGACGAAGAGCGCGTTTTGGCCTGGGCCCGGCAACTGTGTGATGCCCTGGAGTACCTGCACAGCCAGGACCCACCTGTTCTCCATCGTGACATCAAGCCGGCCAATATCAAGCTCACTCCAGAAGGTCGGATCAAGCTGGTCGATTTCGGACTGGTCAAGCCACTGGATCCAGAAGACCCGCGAACCATCACTGTGCTCCAGGGCCTGGGATCGTTGCCCTACACACCCCTGGAGCAATATGGCGGCGGAATTAGCCACACCGGCACGCGCTCGGACACCTATGCCCTGGGAGCCACGTTGTACCATCTACTCACTGGTCGCGCGCCGGCAACGGCGCAAGAGCGGTTTCTCGATCCCAACGCACTACCGTCACCGCGATCCATCAACTCACAGTTGTCACCCCGAACAGAGGCTGCCATTCTCAGTGCGATGTCTATGCACCCGGAGGACAGACCGGGCGACATCGCTGAGCTCAGACAAGCCCTCTTCAGCGGGCTGCCGAGTGCGCCCCCACTCCAAACCTCACCAGTTCCCCGACCGGCTCCCTGGCTGCACGCCGTAGTTCAGAATTCAGCCCTCCTTGTTATCGTATTCATCTTGCTGATGCTCGCCGTCGCCATCACGTGGCAGGCAACCGGAACATCGGTATCGACTGGACCGTCGGCAGTCGTGGCGGCCACGCCGGCCATCCCGACGCTGACGCCCTAAACTTCACTTACATCTCCCTCTGTCGTCGCTCCCACACGACCCAGATGAGCGGCATGAGCGCCAATGTGGTGGCGACCATCGGCGTTCGCAACTGGGGCGGGAGGGCCGACAGCCCAGGCAGTCTGTCAACCTGGAGCCACTGCAGCCCAACGACCACATACCCAGCGAGGCCGGCGGCCAGACAAAGCAGGAACAGGCGCATTGTCTCGCCCACCGCCCGGTCTCCGGCGTTCGCCACAGTCATGGCAAGGACCCCGGCGAAGAGCATGCCCAGCATGGACAGCGCCAGGCTGCCCCAACCCACTGGCGGGGGGGCGGGAGGCTCCGGTTCGGTGGTTTCCGGCGCCGGAGTCGGTGGCACCGGCGTGGCGGTTGGCTCGACGGTCGGCGTGATGGTCGGCGGCTCTGGAGTTGCCGTGGATAGCTCCTCCTCGCCCTTGATGGTCAGAGCCAGGGACTCGGCTGTCTGGGCCTCGCCGGCCTCCGCGTTCATCTCGACAGCGCCGGCACGTTCGGCCAGCAGCTTTGCCTGCGCCACTCCGCCAACGGTTCTGACTTCCTTCAGGTTGCGATACGTGGAATCCGTCGGATCGGTTAGCCAGAGTGTGACCTTGGTGCCATCGGGTACCGGATGGCCGTTTTTATCGAGAATGGTTGATGTCTGAATCTCGAATTCCTGGCCGATGTTGATTGTTGTTTCCTCAGCATCTGATCGAGCGATCGTGAGCATCTGCGCAGGATCAGGCTGCAGTTGAGATGCCAGGTCATACGTGATGCTCGGAACGCTCACCGGCAGGGCCCGAGTCGGGACAAACTCCTGAAACAGCGCCCGCACTGACGCCTCGACGGATGCCGGTATTTTGCTGTAGATTGCAAAGTAGGCCGTGAGCTTGCTGATCTCCGTCGCATCCAGATAGTAGGGCGCGCCGTAGGCCAAGACGATTGCCTTCTTGTCCGCCAGGCTGCTGAACCGCTCCTTCAGGAATACGCGCAGAGCATCAGAGGTCGGCTCGGTTTCAGGATCGATGTCCTGCATGGCGAACAAGATCCAATCTGCTTCCTCGAGCAAAGCCTCCAGACGATTATGCGCCTCGTCTGAGAGTGCCGGCGTCGGGGTGGGGACTGCCTCCTCCGCCTCGCGGCCGGAGAGACTCGCGAGAGCCTTGAGATCGCGGAAGGTGAAGCTATGTACGTTGTTGGGGTCGATTTGACCCGTCACGTCAGGCCCATACAGACGCAGGATGGTCTCTTGGATGGCAGTCTCACGCAGGAGTTGATATGGCACACAATCGGGACAGTCGGAAGCGAGCCGCGTGTCAGTGAAAATCAGGATCGAGTCTTCATAGCGTGGCGCTGCTGGCAAGCGGTCCGCCAATTCCTGCAAACTGGGTGCAACAACAGCCACGGCGCTTTGAGCGATGGCTGCTACCTGGCTCTTCGCCTTGGGCTGAGCCACCAAGTCGTTGACGGCGGTCGGATCAACTTTAACGATAGCAGGGTGGAAACTTGGATACAGTTTCAGCTTCAGCCGCACAATGCGGGATAGTGCTTCATCGACGCGCGCCTGGAACGTATCGTCACTTTCGTATTTCTCACGGAAGAAGGCGATGGCCGAAGTAATATTGTCGAACTGAGCCGGCCAATCATCATCTTGCAGAGCGAACCGCGACACGAGCAAGATATCATTGCCGGCCAGCAGCGCCTTCTGGGCGATCTCCTTGTGTGGGAAGCTGTCTAGCTGTGGGCTGAAGTGCCGGCGCACAGCCGGCACACCCAGAGACTCACTGACCAACAAGCCCCTCTCGCGCCATGGCGCCAGTTGCGGCAAATCCATCACCACTTTCAACCCACCCGGATCAAAGCTGAGCGGGGGCGACCCCGTCCGAGTGGGTCCTTGAAATCCCCGATACCGCAGGTGAGAAGTCGTCAACGCATCAGTGATGCCGGCCTGTTCCTCATCTGCAACGTCAGTTACCTTCAGGAAAGGGACAAGATCAGCACGGAGCATTTCATCCAACGACTTCTCAACTGTGGCAGCTTCTTCGTCGGGGCTGCGATCGCTGCTCCCATGCCCCGGGAAATGTTTTGCAACAGTTGCTACCCGCCCCTCGCTGCCCTCGTGCACACCCTGAATGTAGGCGCGTCCCATCTGGCCAACCCAATAGGGTGAGCCGCCAAAGGAGCGTGTCTTGAGATCGCCGGGCTGGCCTGGACGCGGCGTCAGGAGCACATCCAGCGGCGGCCCAAGCAACAGGTTCACGCCGACTGCCGAAAGCTCGCGGCCAACAATCTGGCCAACGGCCTTGGCATTTGCCGGCTGCCAGGTGGCGCCCAGGGCCAGAGGGCTGGGGACGGCCGTCATGCCGGCACGCAGCCATGTTGTCGGCGCACCATCCCCGTCCGCCTCCAGAGCAATGAATAGCGGAACCCCAGGCCCTTCATCACCGAGAGCCAGGGATTGGAGTTGCTCGCTCAACTTGGCCACCTGGGTCGGAGCATCCGGCGCATTGGTGAGATTGCCATCGCCAGGGCTGACGAGCACGCCACCTACCTTGTACTCCTCAATGAGTCGCGCGATGTCTGAATCCGGGCCGGTGTCTGCGCCCATGAATGTGACAAGAAACAATTGGCCAACACGCTCCTCCACACTCATCTTCTCGATGATCTGGCGAATGCGCGGATCTTCCTCCTGAGCTTGCACACCCCTCCCACAGAGAAGCAGCGGGAGGATCAGGATCACGAGGAGAGAGCCGGTCAACCGTGCGATAGATCGCCCGTTACGCAACCCGGGTCTTGGACTGTCGCCGCGCACTCGAAAGCGCTGGCCAGAGCTACACATGTTGTGGCCGCAGACGTGAGGCATTTGACTATCGACTTGGGACCTCTTCCGTAGGTGAGAGGCAGGGTTTGGCATTGTCTTCACCGTTCTGGTCCCTGCACAGGCCAGCCGGCGTCCCCTTGCAACAGACACCGGCCAGACACACTTGCCGCACAAATTTCACGGACCCTAAGTATAGCTTCTGAAGGCCAATCCGTCAAAGGCCGGCTCCCCACCGCAACAGAGCAATATTAGTCCAAGACGGGAGATGTTGCAGGACGCCTGGACTACGCGATTCCGCTTATTGCCCGTCGCAACACAAACGCCGTCAGACCGCCGGTCTCTCTGATTCCCAACCATGGTCTGACTTCAGAGAACTCTGGGAGCCGGGGAGCAGGGTGGCAGCAGCGCCAACGAGCTTTGGTAACAGCCGCCTTCGCCGGCCTGCGGTATCGCTGGAGGCGGCCCTACGGGCTCTCCAGACAGACTGCGAGTAGGCCAGACAGAGGGCAAAAAACACAGAACGGTAGGTCTGTCGTCCAGCAAGGCGACCACAGCCTGTGCTATGATTGAAGGCGTGCACAGCGACTCACAGATCGTGACAACCTCGTGAGCACGCCGAGATAAAATGTAGCCGTAACTATTGTGGTGAAGTAGGCGAACTTGCCCGACCAATCACGTTCCATGACCTGGCACACTCCGTTCAATTGCATCTGCCGACGGCTCGGATTTGTACAACGGGACCTGACAGGAAACCAACTGAGTAAGGGGATAGGCTCTCTAGAGAACCCATTTCAATCAGACAATCAAAGAGACGCTGAACTGTTCGCATTCTGAAAAGCTTCCCCTGCCCGAGCTTTCATCAGAACTGATCTCGCACGATGAAGCGCATCGACATCAGTGCAGAAACAGTTACAGCGTCTCTTTGCTTTACTAACACATCCGCGCGTTGAACGTTAGCATGTGCGTAATTCCAGCATATGCAACACCCAGTAACACGCGACGTTCAACGATTCGGCGTTCAATACAGTCAGCGCACTGCCTGTCCGACCACTGCTGTTATCATCTGCCCAACAGCATCAGCTTCGTCGGACCATTGCGCACAACACACGATTGAGGACCGGGGGCCTGTGAAGGGGTGTCCTCTCCGACGCGGACGTACAGGCCATCTCGCCTGCGTCCACAAGCGCAGCGGTTTCCCTAGCTGCTTTCTCTCGGAGGTGACGTCCATGTTGCGCCAGACACGGTTATTCCTACTGCTGATCATCGTCGTGGTTGGGCTGGTTCCAGGCTATCGGGCCTTTTCGCCCTCAGACACAGCCTGGGCACTCAGCCAATCCCCAGCCCCTCAGCGACGCTCCAACGCTCAACCGGGGGCTCACGGTGGCGCTTCTGCTTTGGATGAAGATGCGCCGTACGTCGCGGGCCGGCTCCTCGTTCAGTTTGCCCCTGGTACGCCAGACGAGGAGAAGGCCGCAGTCCACGAACGCCTGGGAGCCCAGGTCATCGATGAAATCCCGGCGCTGGGCATCCAGATTCTCCAGGTGCCTGAAGAAGCCACGAGCATGGTCTTCGCGTACCAGGCCGAGCCCTCTGTCAACTTCGCCGAGCCGGATTACATTGCCAGGATCGCCGGCTGGCCCGATGGCCCCATCCTTTCCCGCAACGATCTGGAGGCAATTGGCGAGGGTGTGACGCGGTACCCCAACGATCCACGCTTCCCGGACATGTGGAACCTGGCAAAGATTCGGGCCGAAGCCGGCTGGGACATCACCACCGGCAGTTCCAGCGTGATCATTGCGGTCATTGACACCGGCGCCGATGCCAGTCACCCAGACCTAGAGGGCAAACTCCTTCCCGCGTACGACTTCGTCAACAACGACAGTGACCCAGCCGACGATCAAGGACACGGTACGCACGTGTCCGGCACAGCCGCAGCCGTGACCAACAACGGCATCGGCATCGCCGGCGTGTCGTGGGGGGCGAAGGTGATGCCCATCAAGGCGCTCAGCGCCGGCGGGTCCGGCGCCCACAGTTGGATCGCCAACGGCATTGTGTGGGCGACAGACCACGGAGCTGACGTAATCAACATGAGTCTCGGCGGACCTTACACATCCGCTACGATGAGTCGTGCTGTCGACTACGCCTGGAGCCACGGCGTCGTGATCGTCGCAGCCGCCGGCAATGGGAACACCTCTAACCCATCGTATCCAGCAGCCTACGACAACGTTATTGGCGTCGCGGCAACAACGCAGAATGATGAACGCGCCCACTTTTCCAACTACGGGAGCTACATCTCTGTGGCGTCACCAGGCGTCAGCATCCTGAGTTCGACCCGAGGCGGCGGCTACCAGGCCTGGTCTGGCACGTCGATGGCTTCGCCGCACGTGGCCGGCCTGGCAGCCCTGATCAAGTCCATCCACCCGGATTGGAGCAACGTACAAATCCGAGATGCCATTGAGAGCTCTTCCGTAGACTTCGGCACGCCCGGCTGGGACGCGATCTACGGCTGGGGGCGGATCGACATCTACAATGCTGTGAGCAGCGACGCGCCGCCACCCACCGACACGCCAACGCCAACGCCAACGCCCACATCGACACCGGAGAGGGAGTCCACACCGCTACCGGACCTGGAACAGCAACTGATCGATGCCATCAATCAGTGGCGGGCCGCTCAGGGTCTACCGCCGTTCCATCGGGACGAGCGGCTCATGCAAGCGGCACGCCGGCACAGCCTGGACATGGGAGACAACGAACTGTGCAGTCACACCGGCTCCGACGGATCCGACCCATTCGACCGAATCCGGGACAGTGGGTACCCAATGGCAAGTGGTAGTGAGGTCATTGCGTGCGGATACCAGACGCCGGACGACGTCGTCCAGGGTTGGGCGAACAGCCCGCCTCATCGCACAATCCTCACCAGCGAGAGTTACGTTGACATTGGCTGCGGCGTAGTGCAGGCTCCTAGCAGGACACGGTATTGGACATGCAATCCTGCTCGTCCAAACGACCTGGCGGACCCATCTCCGACCACAGTCACGCCGTCGGTCACGCCGGTCCCAGTAACCAACACTCCGACACCCTCACCCACGCCCACGCGGACGCCCTCGCCGGAGCCCGTCGACCCAGTGAACCCATCAACGGTGTACATTACCCCTGAGCCACTCGATGTCGGCTGGGTGGCCAGCAATGAGGCAGCCAACAATCACTTCAGTGATGATGACATCTATGCCGGCATCCATGGTGGGCAGATTTACATCGGCGCTGTGCAGTTCGATCTTTCGCAGATTCCGCCAGGCTCTAAGATCAACTGGGCGCGCCTGACCCTCACAGGCCAGACGCGGGACTATGTCGGCGACAGCGGATCGTGGTCAGTATCCCTGCTCAGCCCGGACATCGATGCCAACTGGCGGAGTCACGGCTACCTTCATATCCGCAATGCCACCAGTGAACACCTGATTCTGCCGATCATGGCCAACTCCGATCTGCAGCGCGAAAAAGAGAATACCTTTAACCTCGATGCGACTATCATGCGGGCCTTGGAACGCCGGCTAACAGACACGCAACGCGTATCTTTGCGGATCGACGGCCCAACGGCCGGCCCGAACAACCTCTTCAGTTGGGACTCCGGGTACGGTGTCGGCGGCATCCTCAAAGCGCCTATCCTGACCATCAATTACACCCCCGGCGGCGGGCCTGTCATCACGCCGACGCCGACGCAAACCGCCAGCCCAACACCACGCCCTGGTGATGGCGAGGTGCAGTCCCTGGACCTCAAACCGGCCAAGGACAGTGTGGGGTGGCTTGTGAGCAACCAGCCGAATTCGAACGAATTTGGTGACGACGACCTGTACGCCGGCGTCTACACCGGCAACACCTACATCTCCGGTATCCAGTTCGATCTTTCGTCGCTGCCCGAAGATGCCGAGATTCTGGACGCTGAACTCCGGCTCACCGGGCAGACACGACAGTACCTGACCGGTGCAGGGACGTGGGTTGTCGAAATGCTGACCAGCGCCGTCGATGCCGGCTGGCCCGGCCATGGCTACACGGATATTGCCGGCGCCGCGACCGTCGGTGCATTGAAGGACGTAGAGGAGAACGACTTCACCCTCGAACCCGACCAACTGGATGTGGACAGGGTTAACGTCCTTGGCATGACAGACACGCTACTCGGCGAACTCATCGCCCGACGAGGCAGCACCGGCCACGTGTCCTTCCGACTCCAGGGACCCAAGGCGGGCAACAGCAATACCTTCTCGTGGGATACGGGTTACGGCATCGGCGGATTGGGCAAGCCTCCTATACTGCACATTGAATACCTTCGGCCAGGCGGACCCGGTCCTTCGCCAACCCCAACCCCGTCCCCAACGGCAACGCCCGTGCCGCCCACCGACGACATCGGCGTTGGCGCCTTGATTAGCGCCATCAACGAAGCACGCACTGTACTGGGTCTATCAGCCCTGCACCCGAACGACGCGCTGATGCAGGCAGCGGAAGCTCACAGCTCCGACCTGGCCAACAACAACCGGTGGAGCCACACGGGGTCGGACGGTTCAACGCCGCAGGAGCGGATGAGGCGCGCCGGCTACCCCCTGGGCGACGGCGACGAAGCGCTGGCCGGGAACAGCACCGACATCAGCGAAATCGTGACTGCCTGGACGCGAAACCCCCGGCATTACGCCATGCTCATGAGTCCCGATTACGTGGACATCGGAGCCGGCCACGCCTACAACCCGGTCTCGCTCTATGGGGACTACTGGACTCTGCTTGTGGCGCGCCCGGCCGAAGGCGGGGGACCACCCGGCGACTACCAGGTGCAACTCACACCACGTGAGTCTAGAGTCGGTTGGGTGGTCAGCGACGAGCCCAGCCTCAACCACTTCGGTGATGACGATATGTATGCCGGATTCTACAACGCGCTCACCTATGTTGGCGCGGTACAGTTTGACCTGGCAAGCGTGCCAGACGGGGCGCAAATCAGCGGAGCGACTCTCACGCTCACCGGACAGACCGATGAGTACCTCACGGGGGCCGGCACCTGGACGGTTCACTTGCTGGACGCCGCGGTCGATTTCGACTGGGCCAGCCATGGCTACACAGCCATCGCAGAGGCCAGATCCCTCGGTGTTGTCGGCAACGCGATGCAAGGATCGGACCTGGGTGTCAATCGTCCGAACGAGCTGACGTTCAGCGATGCTCTGCTTGCACAACTGGTCGATCGAGTGCACAGCACAGGTCTCGTCTCTTTCCGCATCGACGGCCCGAAGTCCGGCGCCACCGATATTTTCTCGTGGGACTCCGGCTACGGGGTCGGCGGCCTCAGCAAACCGCCCGTCCTTACAATAAGCTATTCCATGCCGTAGCAATCGGCGGCAGATTGGCCTCCCACAGCAAGCGGGCCAGCGGGATCAACCCGCCGGCCCGCTTGCTATTCGGGTCAAACTCTACACGTGCTATACACGTCTCCGCAGTCATTACTCAACCGCCTGAAACCAAGAGTGCTAGAGCACTGATCCAGGGCAGGGCGGGCGTTACCTGCGAATCAACGGCAGGAACACCATCTGACCCTGAAAGACGACAGTGATGTCCTGCGAGACTGATGCTCGCTCTTCGCCACTCACAGTGTAGGTTGCGGTCACTCGCACGGCTACCTCTCGTTGACCCGCCATCATCTGGTCTGGATTCGACAGATTCGTAGGACTACCCACGAGCGGAGCGACGGTCTGACCATTGATGATCGGCTTTCTGTAGCGGCCCAGATTGTCCGGTCGGAAATTGAAGAATGCCCAGTCAGCGTCGTCTGGGTTGACGAACTCAAACTCCACCATCGTGCCATCGGGCGCCCACTGACCCTCGCTGTCCTTCACCGTCACTGTCAGTTGGATGGTCCTGTTATCGACGTTTAGCGTGTTGACCTTGACCATGTTGCGATCCGGTTCAACCTGTATCTGGGATGGGTTGCCTACCACCCGGATCTCCTGGGCATCCTGGGTACTTCCAGACTGAGCCCCAATCGTATAGATGCCTGTGGCGGAGCCGAACACCAGCGTAGCGCTGGCCTGACCGTCGGATGTTGTCACCTGGCCACTGTCGGTGAACGAGTGATCCGGTGGGTTGATGGAGAACTGGACGGGTGTATCATCCGCCACATCATTGCCGTTGGCATCCTTCACCACGGCTCCAACCTGGACCGTGCTCTCCACACCGTAGTTGGGTATCCGTTCGACCTCGGAGCCACCCAGGCGAAGATTTAGTAGCGCCGGCGGCCCGATCACGGTCAGGCCGACGCTGGCGGTCGCCGAATCGACTGCGGCATCCACGGTTGCTGTACCATTGCCGATCTCGCCTGTGGCATCAATGGTTGCCTGAGCCACACCATTGGCATCTGTCGCGACCTGGGGGGTTGACACAGCCACGACGGAACCAGCCGGCGTGCTGAAGTTGACAGTTACACCAGGCACGGGAACGCACAGGTCATCGAGCGCCAGGGCCTCTACGACTGCGCTGTGCGGTACGCCGGCGACGCTAACCGAAGTAGCATACATCTGGGCTCGGAACGCCCGCAGTT
>JBHHTZ010000044.1:0-13088 GCA_046753605.1 Anaerolineae bacterium | reverse complement strand
TCGAAAGGGGCAGCGAAAGCTGTAGTGGGATGCATAACCGGTCGGTCGCAGGTTCAAATCCTGCCGGGCCCATTCTTGGATATTGGATATTGGATATTGGATATTGGGGATTGGAATCACTTCCCCAATATCCAATATCCAATCCCCAATCTCTAATCTCCAATTTCAAATCTCCCATGCACAATGCCTGGTCCCCATTCCTGTGGCTTGTTGGGCTGTTGATCACTCTCGTCTGGCTGAAGCGCGAGATCAACAACCGGCTGCTGCACGTGGGCTGGCTCCTCTTCCATCATGAGCAAGCAGCCGTCCTCCTCTACTTTGTGATCATGCTGCCCGGCGTGCTGGTCCACGAACTGAGCCACCTGATCGTGGCGACGCTCCTGAGGGTGCGGGCCGGCGGCCTCTCACTACGCCCCGCCGTTCGGCGTGACGGGCTGCAATTGGGGTCCGTGCAGGTGGCACGAACCGACTTTGTACGAGAAAGCCTCATCGGTCTGGCGCCGCTCATCGGCGGAAGTCTGGTGATCCTGCTCATCGCCGGCCTGGGGTTCGAAATCCCTCTCCAGGGACAGGGCGACCTGGCTGGCCGGCTGTCTGCGGTGGCCCACAATGCCACGAATCTGCTGCAGCAGCCATACGCGCCCTTCTGGCTCTATCTGATTTTCGCCATCAGCAACGCCATGCTGCCAAGTCCATCGGACCGACAGCCGTGGCAGACGCTGGCGCTCTTCGTGGGCATCGTGGCAGCAGCGATCTTCTTCCTGAACGGCGGGCTTCCGCACATCCCCGGCAACTGGGTGGCCGGCATTGCCCACGCCATCGACCTCCTGGCTCTGGCGTTTGCCTTCACTCTGCTCGTCGATCTGGTGTTTGTCAGCGGCATATTCCTGGCAGAGCAGACGCTTGTTGCCCTGCGTGGGTCATAGCGGTTCCGACTTGGAGCCTGTCCTCTTGGACAAAGTGACGGCATTGGGGTACAATAGTAAATGAAAACGAGTCAATCTTATGATCGAGGACGCCGGGAGGCACTTTGTGACTGAACAGTTTGCAATGCTGAGTGAGTTGGAGAACGCCGTTAGCGCGTGTGGCTTGTGCGGCCTGTCGCAAGCCAGGAACAATGCTGTGCCCGGCGAAGGGCCGGCCAATGCTGAGATCATGTTTGTGGGCGAGGGGCCGGGCTTTCACGAGGACCGGCAAGGCCGGCCCTTCGTTGGCGCAGCCGGCCAATACCTGGAGGAGTTGCTGGCCTCCATCGGGCTTACGCGCGAAGACGTCTACATCACCAACGTCGTCAAGTGCCGACCGCCGCAAAACCGCGATCCCCTGCCTGAGGAGATCGAAGCCTGTCGGCCTTACCTGGACCGGCAAATCGAACTGATTCGGCCCAAGCTCATTGTTACTCTCGGCCGGTTCTCCATGAACCTATTCATGCCGGAAGCCCAAATCTCAAAAGTTCACGGCCGGCCCCGCAAGATCCAGGGGGTTGTGTACTACCCGGTCTACCATCCGGCTGCCGGCCTGCACCAACCCCGCTGGAAATCTATCATCGAAGAAGACATCAAGCGCATTCCGGAGGTGCTTACTGAGGCCGCGAACCTGCGCGACGAGGATCCCCCGGAAAACGCTGAACAGTTGAGTCTATTCTAGACAGTAGGAGGAATACCTTGGCAAGTAAGAAACTGAGAATCATCCCCCTGGGCGGCCTCGGGGAAATCGGCCGCAACATGACTTTGCTCGAATACGGCGAGAATATCATCGTTATTGATTGTGGCATCATGTTCCCCGAAAGCCACATGCTCGGGGTTGATCTGGTCATTCCGAACACGGAATACCTGCGTCAGAACAAGGAAATCGTCCGTGGCATCATCCTGACCCACGGTCACGAGGACCACATTGGCGCGCTGCCCTTCGTGCTGCCGGATGTGCCGGCCCCGATGTACGCGACCCGCCTGACGCGCGGGCTCATCGAGGTGAAGCTGGACGAGGCCGGCCTGCTGGGCGCCGCCGACGTTCACACCGTGGAACCGGGCGACCGAGTCAACATCGGCCCGTTCGAGATCGAGTTCTTTCACGTGAGCCACAGCATCCCCGGCGCCGTTGGCGTCGCCGTCGATACCCCCGTGGGGCTGGTAGTACACACCGGCGAGTATAAGTTCGACTTCACGCCCGTTGATGGCCGGCTCACGGACTTTCAGCGGATTGCGGACTACGGCGGCCGAGGCGTGCTGTGCCTGCTGGCCGACAGCACCAATGCCGAAAAACCTGGATACACACCGTCGGAACAGATCCTGAGCGAGAGTTTTGAGCGCATCTTCTCCCGCGCCCAGGGGCGGGTCATCGTCTCCACATTCGCCAGCAACATCAGCCGCGTGCAGTTAGCCATCGACACAGCGGTGCGGCATGGCCGGCGCATGGGGGTCGTTGGTCGGAGCATGGTGAACAACTTCGCCATGGCCCGGCAGCTCGGCTATATCGACATTGACGACGACGATGTCATTCCGATAGAGCAATTGGATCATCTCCCCGCTCGCGAAGTCGCAATTGTGTGCACCGGCAGCCAGGGAGAACCCTTCTCGGCCCTGGTGCGTATGTCAAACCGCGATCACCGGTGGGTAACGATCCGCGAAGGTGACACGGTCATCCTGTCGGCCACGCCCATTCCGGGCAACGAGGAACTGGTACACGCGACCCTCGACAACCTGTATCGCCAGGGGGCGACGGTAATCTATCATCAACTCGAACCAGTCCACGTATCCGGCCACGCCAGCCGCGAGGAACTGAAGATGATGCTTGGCCTAACGAAGCCCAAATACTTCATTCCTATTCAGGGAGAGTATCGCCACCTGGTCCTGCACAATGAACTGGCACAGGAACTGGGCATCCCCAAGGAAAACATCTTCGTGATCGAGAGTGGGCAGATTATAGAATTCGATGAACATGGCGCGCGTCGGGCCGAGTCGGTCGCCGGCAACTATGTGTTCATCGATGGCCTGGGAATCGGCGACGTGGGGCAGATCGTGCTGCGGGACCGGCAACACCTGGCCCGCGATGGGTTCTTCATCGTCGTGGCCACGGTGGATCACGACACCGGCGATCTATTGCGGGAGCCGGATGTCGTTTCGCGCGGTTTCGTTTTCATGCGCGATGCCGATGCACTGATCGAGCGTACAAAGCAACGTGCAACGCATATTCTCACGAACGGTGGCGGGAATCCCGAAGCGCTGAATGCTAAGCTGCGCGATGACTTGAGCCGGTTCCTGTACGAAGAGACACGCCGCCGGCCAATGATTTTGCCGGTGATTCTCGAGGTGTAGATCATCGCTTCGTGCGGTTCTCAACGTGCGATCAGAGGCCGTTATTGAGATTGGAGACGGAAGATTGTGACGCAGAGACGCGGGCTTGGACGGGGTTTGGAATCTCTGATACCACCAACGGAAGCAGACGTGTCGACTGGCTTGCTGGAAGTACCAGTCGACCGCATCACCCCCAATCCATGGCAGCCGCGTGTTGATCTGAACGAAGAACAGTTGGGGGAACTCGCTGACTCGATCCGGGAGCATGGTCTCATTCAGCCCCTGATCGTGACCAGTTCGACCGACGGCTACCAACTGATTGCCGGCGAGCGCCGGTGGCGGGCGGCAAGGCTGGCCGGCCTGGCACGGGTGCCGGTCATCGTCAGAGAGGCCGGCGATCGGGCCAAGCTGGAGCTGGCGCTGGTCGAAAACCTGCAACGGGCCGACCTGAACCCGCTGGAAGCGGCTATAGCTTACAACCAGCTCATCCAGGACTTCGGCCTGACGCACGCCCAGGTCGCTGAGCGGGTCGGCAAGAGCCGCGTCACCATCACCAAGTCGCTGCGCCTACTCCGTCTTCCCGACGACGTGAAGCAGGCGCTGGCGGCCTGCGAGATCACCGAAGGGCACGCCGACGCCCTGGTACCGCTGGATGGCCGGGAACTCCAGATGCAGGTAGTGGAGCGCATCCGGTACGAGGGGTTGAATGTGCGCCAGACGGAGCAGTTGGTGCGCCGGCTGCGCGAGAACCGGCCGGAGCCGGCGGCGTCTCCCTCTTCCCGGCAGCGCGACCCGTACGTGGAGGCACTGGAGGATGAGTTCCGGCAGGCCCTGGGCACGAAGGTGAACCTGTTTCGCACGGAGCGCGGAGGCCGGCTGGTCATCCACTTCTACTCCGATGAAGAACTCCAGGCCATCTACGATGCCATCGTAGAACATTCCCCATGAACTCGTGCATGGCCTGATACCCCAGACATCTCGAAACGTGTTGAAACACGTTTCCAGTGGCAGACACCGAATTGTGATGATTGAGGAAATAATCGGGGTATCGCAATGACCAACTACATCTCAGCCCACGCACATATGTCATCCCGAACCCCTTCGGCAGGGCTCAGGGCAGGCTCCGGTGAGGAATCCCTGAGACCGTACATAAAAAGGCGGATTTCGCTGGGGAAGAAGCCAATCTTCTCTTCGAGGGTGGTGATTCACTTACCAACGAGTCCTGTCCTTTCTTGCAAGGTAGCAGGGATTCCTCACTCCGCGGAGTTTATCCTGAGCCTGCCGAAGGACTCCGTTCGGAATGACATACAAGTATTGGTTCCACGATTAGTTCTCTAAACTTCATCATTCGGTGGATAGGCTTTGGCCCAAGGGTGGATATGTTGTTCCACGTGTAACGTAGTGAAAATTACTTGTGGCCTCCGAGGTCTGGATGCAAGGAGGAGATTGATGTCTGTAACTGTAGTTGTAGGCGCCCAATGGGGTGACGAGGGAAAGGGGCGAACGGTAGATTACCTGGCCCAGGAGGCGGACATGGTGATCCGGTTCCAGGGCGGAGACAACGCCGGCCACACCGTCGTCAACGAACTGGGAGAGTTTCGGATGCACCTTGTCCCCTCTGGTGTTTTCAACCCCCATGCCGTCTGCTTGCTGGGGACAGGCATGGTTGTCAATCTCGATACATTCCTGGAAGAGTTGGACTTGCTGGAGGGAGCCGGCGTGGATACCAGCAAGCTGGTCGTGGACAAGCGCGCGCATCTGATCTTCCCTTTCCATCGCCAACTCGACGGGGCGGAAGAGGCCGCGCGCAAAGGCGGATGGGCCGTAGGTACGACCAAACGGGGCGTCGGCCCCGCCTATGCCGACAAGTCAGCCCGGCAAGGAATTCGCGCCGGCGACATCCTGCGTCCTGATCGGCTGCGCGCGCGATTGGAGATGCTCGTGCCACGCAAGAACCGTGACCTGGCCTATTTCGGTCTGCCGGAGACCAGTGTAGACCACTTGATGTCTCTATGCGGGCAGTGGCGGGACAAGGTGGGGCATCGGATCGTGGATGCTGTGCCCCTGGTGCGCGATGCTGTACGGGAAGGCAAGACCGTGTTGCTGGAGGGACAACTGGGCGTGATGCGCGACCTGGACTGGGGGATCTACCCCTTTACTACCTCTTCGTCACCCACCGCCGGCGGTGCGTGCGTGGGGGCCGGCATTCCCCCCAACGCCATTGACAACGTGCTCGGCGTAGTAAAAGTCTTCTCAACCTCCGTGGGCGGCGGGCCATTCCCCACCGAGCTGAAGGGCGAACTCGGCGACAGGCTGCGAAATGCCGGCCCTGACGTCGGTCGCGAGTATGGGGCAACAACCGGGCGCCCACGCCGTTGCGGCTGGTTCGACGGTGTGGCCGTCGGCCATGCGAGCTGGCTCAATGGGTTTACCGGCATTTCCGTGACTAAACTGGATGTACTGGACACGTTTGAGTCCCTTCAAACCTGCGTTGCCTATCGTCTAGGCGATCAGGTGCTGGACTACGTGCCGGACACCGCGACGCAGGAAGAGGTGGTGCCGGTCTACGAAACCTGGCCGGGCTGGATGAGCGATACGACCAGCGCTCGAAACTGGGAGGATTTACCCCTCAACGCCCAGCAGTACCTGCGACGCATTGAGCAACTGGCCGGCGCGCCGATCCGCTACGTCTCGGTGGGACCCGAGCGGGATCAGATCATCGTCATGGACTGAGAATGAGGGCATGTCGAAGAATCGGGTAGGCGCCGGTCATCCGGTCTGTGACTACGAGGGCAGCCGCTACCAGATGGATTTCTGGGGTGGTCAGGGACGGGAGTACGAGGATGCGGCCGAGCGGCATGCTCTAACGCATCTCCTGCCCCCTCATGGCCGGCGTCTCATCGAGATCGGGGCCGGCTTTGGCCGGCTGGCAGACCTGTATCAGGGCTACGAACAGGTCATTTTGCTGGACTACGCCAAATCGCAGTTGCGCCAGGCACAGGAGCGCCTGGGCAACCAGCGCTTCATCTACGTGGCCGGCGACCTGTACAATCTGCCCCTGGCCGATGCGGCCGTGGACACCGCCGTGACGGTGCGCGTGCTCCACCACATCCGGAACCTGGAAGCGGCCTTCGCGCAGATCGGGCGCATCCTGCGTCCGAACGGCACGTACGCCCTCGAATTTGCTAACAAACGGCATCTCAAGGCGATTGGCCGCTACTGGCTTGGCCGGCAGACTGAGAACCCCTTCAGCCTGGACCCCTACGAATTTGTCGAGCTCAATCTGGACTTCCATCCCGACTACGTGGCCGCTCTGCTTGGAAAGGCCGGCTTCCAGATCGACGCCGAGCGGGCCGTGTCCACTTTTCGGCTGCCGGCCCTGAAACGACGCATCGGCCCCAACGTGTTGGCAACCCTTGATGGCTGGCTGCAGCGGCCCACGGCGCGCCTGAAACTCTCGCCCAGCATCTTTCTTCGAACTCACATCGACAAGCCGGGGTTCCGCCGGCTCAGCGACACGCTCTGGCGCTGCCCCAACTGCGGCTCTCTCGATCTGACGGAAAGGTCAGACGCTCTCCACTGCAGCGCCTGCCACACGCGCTGGCCCATCGACCAGGGCATCTATGATTTCAAGGAGAGCTGACATGCAAAGGGGAGAGATTGCGGCATCCGAAAGCCCCTTTCCCCCTGCTCCGAAAACAGTTAGCTGGATGGCTGGATGGCTGCACCGGCACAGGTGGCTGAGCACTTTGCAAGCCAACCAGCCATCTAGCCATCTAGCCATCTAGCATTCTCGTGCTTCAGGGTGTCCCACCCGGACATGTTGACTGTTCCGCAACACACCGGCCCCCTTGCACAGACTGCCAGCCTTGTAGTATACTTCGATTGCTGGATTCGATACCACTAACCTGCTCAGGAGGAGACCATGCACGTATCATGCATGCAAGAAAACCTGGCCCGCGGATTGGCCATCGTTAGCCGTGCCGTTGCCACGCGCACACCCCTACCCGTGCTGTCCAACATTCTGATTGCCACCGACAACTCGCGACTGAAGCTGGCGGCCACAAACCTGGAGATCAGCATCAACTGCTGGATCGGCGCCAAAGTCGAGGAGGAGGGCGAGACAACCGTGCCGGCTCGGCTGCTGACTGACTTCGTCAATTCGCTGCCGCCCGAAACCATCGACATGGACCTCGTCACACGCACCCAGACGCTGGGCCTGACCTGCTCGCGCTACGAAGCCAACATCAAAGGCATCGACGCCAGCGAGTTCCCCGTGATTCCCACCGTGGAGGACGGCGGCCAGATTACCCTCGACCCGGAAGCCTTGGGGGAGATGGTCGATCAGGTGACATTCGCTGCGGCTACCGACGAGAGCCGGCCCATCCTCACCGGGGTGCTGACCCGGTTCGATCCGGGCGCGATCACCTTCGCCGCCGCCGACGGCTTCCGGCTGTCGGTCCGCACCGCGGAGATCGACGCCGGCACATCGGAATCCGTAGCTGTGATCATCCCGGCACGTGCTCTGAGCGAGCTCGGCCGTATTCTCGGCGACACCGACACGCCAGTGGAGGCCACTGTCACCGAAGGACGCAACCAGGTCCTGTTCCACCTGCCCAACATTGATCTGGTGTCCCAACTGATCGAGGGCAATTTCCCGGACTACAACCAGATCATCCCCAAAAGCCACTCCACGCGCACAGTCGTAGACGCGAAGCCATTCCTCAACGCTGTGAAGATTGCCAGCCTCTTCGCGAGGGATGCAGCCAACATTGTGCGCTTGAAAATCGATCCGGGTTCCGAACTCGAGCCAGGCACCCTCACAGTCAGTGCAACGTCGGCTGAGCTGGGCGACAACGTGAGCCAGATCGACGCCAGCGTGGAGGGCGAAGCTCTGGAGGTTGCTTTCAACGCCAAATACCTGCTGGATGTCCTGAACGTCATTGGCACGGATCAGGTAGCAGTAGAGACCAGCACACCTTCGAGCCCAGGCGTATTCAAGCCAGTCGGTGGCACGGACTTCGTGCACGTCATCATGCCGATGCACATCCGCAGCTAGCTCAGGGAAATGGAAAGGGGAAAATGGAGAATGGAAAGTAGATTCCATTCTCCTCTCTCCATTTTCCATTTTCCATTTTCCATTCATGTACATCCGACGGCTGTCCCTGACCAACTACCGCAACTACCGGACGCTCAAGCTGGAGCTCTCGCCCGGCGGTGTGGTGGTTCAGGGAGGCAATGCCCAGGGCAAGACCAACCTGCTTGAAGCGATATACTACCTGGCGACAGCCGGCACTCCTCACGCCCTCTCGGACCGTCAGCTTATCAATTGGAACGCCGGCTCCTTGACCATGGAGCCGGTCGAACCGATTCGGTTTGCCCGTCTTGAGGGTGATTTCGTCACCGATGGCGAGCAGAAACGAATTGAAATCGCGCTGGTGATCAACCCTATTCAGCCGGGCGAGTCGGACCGGCTGGAGAAAGTCATCAAAGTTGACGGGGTAAACAAGCGAGTTGCGGACCTGGCCGGCCTCGTCAACGTCGTCCTCTTCTCGCCCACGGACACCGAACTGGTGGCCGGTTCGCCGGGCGTCCGCCGGCGCTTCCTCGACGACTTGCTAAGCCAGCTCGATCCTCGCTATGCCCGCGCGCTGTCACGTTACAACAAGATCGTTTCACAGCGCAACTACCTTCTGCGCCGGCTGCGCGACGAAGGCGGCGATCCGGCCGAGTTGGTCTTCTGGAATGACCGATTGGTGGAATACGGTGCTGCCATCGTCGCCTACCGGCTGAGGGCCATCGACCGCCTTAGCGAACGGGCACGCGCCATCCTCGCCGATCTCACCGGCGAAAGAGAGACACTGTCTCTCAGGTATCTGTCCAGCGTCCTGAAAGGGCCGGCGGCCGAAGCGGTTCTCCCGATGCCGCCGGACCACCCTGAGTCAGCGCCATCGCGGGAGCAAATCGCGGAGGTCTTCCAGGCCCGACTTGACCAACGCGCGCCGGCTGAGAGGGCCCGTGGCATCACGTTGGTCGGCCCACATCGGGCCGACATCGCGATGGCGGTGAATGACATCGACATGGGGGTGTACAGCTCGCGGGGCCAGCAGCGCACCATCGCCCTGGCGCTGCGCCTGGCGGAAGCCGAGCTGATCCAGACCGTGACCGGCGCGCCGCCCATCCTGCTGCTGGACGATGTGATGAGTGAGCTGGATGCCGCCCGCCGGCAATACCTCATGGCTGTGGCGCAGCGTCATCAGCAAGCCTTTCTCACGTCCACTGACCTGGCCGACTTCTCGGAGGCATTTCTGGCGCAGGCGCGGGTGTTGCACGTGGAAGAGGGGGGCATCGAAGAGGTTCCAGCCGCAGGGGCTGGCTGAAACCCCCTCCTATCCAATCGGCCTCTTCGCCGCCATGCCGGGCCGGCGCGGGTACTTCTCCGGCGTTGGCGAGACCTTCTCGATCACCACCAGGTGCAGTGGCTCGTCGAAGGCCGGCAGCCGATAGGCGACGGTGCTGTGATAGGCACCCCCCAACACGTCGATGGACTTCACAGCCGCTCGCAGCTCATCGCTAGGGTCGGCGCCCTTCTGGGCAATGAACCGACCACCCACGCGCAGAAGCGGCAGGGCGTACTCGACCAGAACGGCCAGGTCCGCGACGGCGCGCGCGACGGCAATGTCGAATTGCTCGCGATAAGCCGGGCCCCGACCCATCTTCTCGGCTCGAGCCCACACCACATCAGTCTCCTGCAACCCCAGTTGGTCGATTATATGCTCTAGAAATGCAGTTTTCTTGCGCGTAGATTCCACCAACACGACCCGCCAGGCCGGCCTCGCTATCTTCAGCGGCAACCCTGGAAAGCCGGCCCCGCTTCCGATGTCCACCAGCGACGGCCTCTCGCCAAGATCGTGAGTGGCAAGGGCCAGCAGCACCGCCAGCGAGTCGGCGAAGTGCTTGATCTGGACCTCCTCGTAGTCAGTGAGCGCCGTGAGATTCACCCGCTGGTTCCAATCGATTAGCTCTTCGTAGTACGTCTGGAACATCTCGAGCTGGGTCAGGTCCAAACCAACCCCCAACTCACCGGCCACGTCTCGCAGAGTTTTCATACTTGACATTTCCAAGATTTGTGGTATACTACATCGGAATTTGGACGTTCAGCACCCGTATCTTGCTGGCCGTCTGAGCGTTACAGTATCATGAGAAGCCGGGGGATGCCCGGCAGTCAGACTAAGTGGAGCGTTACCTTCAACCCATGCATTTCCTGGTCGTTCGGATCGGCAGCATTCTTGGCAACGGTACGACGCCGGCTTTGGTCGGCGACCGACGTTCTTGCCTGGGTTTCTTCCGCGGACTGGGTGCGTGTGATCCATGTTGACATTGTTCATGATGTGGTGAGCAATTATACCACATATCAGCCGGCAGAGGAGTGCCCTCTGCCGGCTTTCTTTTTGTCCAAACGTTCTTGTAAGAAGGGAGGCAACTGATGACAATCCTTGCACCTGAACGAGCTATCACAGCTAGCTTCTCGGAGCCGTTGGCCGAGGTTGATCCGGCGCTATTTGCGGCCATTGAGCAAGAGGAATGCCGGCAACTCGAGGGAATCGAGTTGATCGCGTCGGAAAACTACGCCAGTCGGGCGGTCCGCGAGGCGATGGCCTCGGTGATGACGAACAAGTACGCCGAAGGCTACCCCGGCAAGCGCTACTACGGCGGCTGCGAGTTCGTTGACGTCGCCGAAACCCTGGCCCGCCAGCGAGCGCTGGAGCTATTCGGCGCGGACCACGTCAATGTGCAGCCTCACTCGGGTTCCCAGGCCAATTTCGCTGCCTATCTGGCGCTTCTGGAGCCAGGCGACACGATCCTGGCTATGAGCCTGGCCCACGGCGGCCATCTGACCCACGGCAGTCCGGTCAACCTGTCCGGTCAGATATTCAACATCGTTTCCTACGGCGTGGATCGTGAAACCGAACAGATTGACTTCGACGAAGTAGCCAGCCTTGCCAGACAGCATCGACCCAGGCTGATCCTGGCCGGCGCGACCGCCTACCCGCGCACTATCGACTTCGCCGGCTTCAAGGAAATCGCCGACGAGGTGGGCGCGTACTTCATGGTCGACATGGCCCACATCGCCGGCCTCGTCGCCGCCGATCTGCATCCCGATCCGGTTCCCTACTGCGACATTGTCACCTCCACCACCCACAAGACATTGCGTGGCCCGCGTGGAGGCTTTATTCTGTCCACTGAGGAACATGCCAAAGCCGTTGACCGCGCCATCTTCCCGCGAACCCAGGGCGGCCCGCTCATGCACGTCGTCGCGGCCAAGGCGGTGGCATTTCTTGAGGCCCTGCAGCCGGAGTTTGCTGACTACCAGCGCCAGATCATCCTCAACGCCAATGCCCTGGCAACCCGTCTGAAGAACAACGGCATCCGCATCGTGTCCGGCGGCACGGACAATCATCTGCTCTTGGCCGACCTGACGGACACCGGTGTGACCGGAAAGGAAGCCGAGAAGGTGTTGGAACTTGCCGGCATCACCGTGAACAAGAACATGATCCCCTTCGACCAGCGCTCGCCCTTCGTCACCAGCGGCATTCGGCTGGGTTCGCCGGCTGTCACCACGCGCGGCTTCACCGAAGACGAGATGCGCCAGGTCGCCGACTGGATCACGCGGGCCCTGGTACATTTCGACGAGCCGGCTGCGCTGCAACAGATTCGGGAGGAAGTCATGGAGCTGTGCCTCCGCTTCCCGGTGCCGGCCTCGGCCTGCGTGATCGAGCCAACCGTTCAGACAACGGTTGGGAGCAACGGGAACCGAGGCCCCCAGGTCAGCTTCTGAGTACCTTCAGACCCCCGGGGTATTGCCCCAGGGGATCTGAAGAAAACTGTTGTAGTTGCCACGACTGAAGGCAACAGGAACCGCAAACCCCAGGGGTCTCGGAGACGCTGGCGGAGACGCCAGCCGAGGCAATGGTGCCATCAAATGTTCTTTCGAGACGGAAACCGCCTACCCCGCCGGCCCATCCCCGCTGAGCTTCATGTGCTCGCTCCCTCAGGCCAAGCCCACGACTTGCTCTTGTCTTACTGTTCCCCACGTGCTACTTTCCCCAAATTGAGTTGAAGGATTGGAAGATGAGCTTCTCCAGTTAGCGGCCTCAAGACCTCCCATGTAAGGGGAACCCCTGTTGGGTACTCTAATCTCTTGACGACATCACGAAGATGTGAAGATGATGATACCTTTCATGGAAAGAGGTCAATACGAATGAGAGCACGTAGTATTTTTGTCGCCGTTCTACTGGTTGCCATCGCTGTGGGGACCGGCCTGGCCGGCGTGTGGTATAACCACAACCGGACTCCAGAGGTCGCCACACTGCCGGCGCCGGCTATCGTAGGCGAGGAAGTTGGCCACAGCAGGATCCGTCTTTTTGGCGACACCAGGAAATCGACGCTGCTTTACGAGATCGATGGAGCGCGTGTGTATCGGGGCACACGGTCTCGGGGCCGGGCTGTCCTTTACTTCGATGGACGGCGCATTTTCCGAGGCGCGAATCGCACTGGTGACATCCTGTACACCGTTTCGGGCAACCGCATCTACGCCGGCCCCAACACAACAGGCCGGCTGGCCTACACCATCAGCCGCGGCCGTGTTTTTCGGGGGCACACGAACGGCCCCATCCTGTACACTATCCGGGGCGATCGCCTGTTTCGCGGCCCCAACGCGACGGGCAGAATCGTGTTCGAGGCCAACCGAAACCTAAGGGGGTCTGTTCAATTCTTGCTGCCGATCCTGGCACA
>JBHHTZ010000043.1:0-13096 GCA_046753605.1 Anaerolineae bacterium | reverse complement strand
ATGACAACAACTGAAACGACGAGACCTGAAGAGGCACACATGCGAGGCAGCGTTCTTCTACGGCGCTGGTGGCCCTGGCTACTGGTGCTGGCTATTCTGGTCGTGTTGCCCTATCTTCTCAGTTGGATCACCGGAACGCCGGTAGGGGAAGGCCGGCCTCGCTTCTGGCAGGGGCTCCTGGTCCAGGTTTTCATTCTGGCGGTGTACGCCATGAGCTACGACCTGCTCATGGGCTACACCGGAATCCTCTCTTTCGGCCATGCCATGTTCTTTGGGACAGGCGCCTACGTGGTGGGTATCCTGATGAAGCACTTCGCCTGGGCCTTGCCCCTGGCATTGCTGGCCGCAGTCGTCGTGGCCGTGCTCCAGAGTCTGCTGATCGGCGTGCTCTCGCTGCGGGTGCGAGGCGTGTACTTCGCCATGGTGACGCTGGCCTTCGCCCAGGTGTTCTTCATTCTGTCAGAGGCCACAGACTTTCGACACTACACCGGAGCCGAGGATGGGCTGCAAGGCGTCCCCGTGCCGGCCTGGATCAACCCGACGGACCACCGGCTGCGCTTCTACTACCTGAGCCTGGGTTTCGCGCTCCTCATGTACGTCGTCGCCCGGCGGATCGTGAACTCCCCGACCGGCCGGGTGATGATCGCCATCCGCGAGAACGAAGACCGCGCGCTGATGTTGGGCTACAACACCTTCGTGTACAAGCTGATCGCCATGGTTTTGGCCGGCGTCTTCGCTGCCCTGGCCGGCGTGCTGAGTGCTCTCTGGAACTTCGGGGCCAGCCCATCGTTGCTCCACGTGAATCGCACCATCGACGCCCTGCTGATGACCATCATTGGCGGTGTGGGGACGTTGGTCGGGCCGATGTTGGGGGCCGGCGTGCTGGAGCTGCTCGGCTACTGGTTCAATAACGTCTTCGGACCACGCTGGCCGCTGGTTTTCGGCCTGGTCTACGTCCTGATTGTCCTCTTCGTGCCGTACGGTATCGTCGGCACCTGGCGGCTGCGCTCATTTGCCTGGCGGCAGGGCTGGCGTGACCTGCTAGAACGCGTCGGCATTCCACATCTTTGACACCAAGGCCAACCGCACAACCATGACAGTCGCTGCTTGAATTTGCACGGCGGGCCCACACATGCTATAATGTTGCATCGTGGTTTTCGTCAGTACGATTCACGACGCCCTGGCCATTCTGCGTCTGGTCAGGGCTCGTTTGTGCGAGAAGGAGTACACAGACTTATGGAACAGATTGAGCTCGCCGTTGAAAAGCGCTCCATTGTCGGCAAGAAAGTCAAGCGTATTCGGGGAGAAGGCCTGGTGCCGGGCATTCTCTATGGTCCCGCGATCGATCCCACCCCGATCCAGATCGACGGTTTGGAGCTAACCAGGGTTCTGGGACGGGCCGGCGGCAGTCGTTTGATCACCCTGAGAATCAAAGGGGACCGGGAACCGCACATCACGCTGGCTCGAGATGTTCAGCGCGACGTGATCACCCGTCACCTTTTACACGTGGACTTCCAGGAAGTGGTGCTTACCGAGACGATCACCAGCCAGGCACCCATCAACCTCGAAGGGACGCCGCCCATCGTTAGTAGCGGTGAAGCCATGATTAATCAGTCACTGGACACGCTCGAGATCGAGGCGCTGCCCACTGACTTGCTTCCGTTCATCACGATCGACATCTCAGGTCTGGAGGACATCGACGATGCGGTCTTCGTTAGAGACCTGGACCTGCCTGATACAGTGACGATCCTTTCCGATCCCGACGAGATAATCGTCCGCATCGGCCATGTATTAATGGAGCGCGAACCGGAGGAAGAAGAGGCTCTGGAGGAAGAGGTGGAAGCCGAGGTTGCACCCGAGGAGGCAGAGACCGAAGAGGCCAGTGATCAGTAATCAGTCTTCAGTGATCAGTTTCTGACGACTGACAACTGATCACCGATCACTGATTACTGCCTGTGCAAGGGAACTATCCGTGAATTTTAAGCATCCTACCCGGCAGGAAATGCTTTTGCGTCCTGCCGGGTCTTTTTTTCTTTCGTAATCTATGGTATAATGCTAACAGCACTCTACGATAGGGCAGGCTCACGACCTCACGGGAACGATTCTGCACTATCGGTAGTGGCTTGATCTCGCCAAATCCACCATATCTAGTGGTCAGGCGATTTCGGGCTACTTGAGACAATGTGAGGAGGACCTTCTTTGTTCAGCCCTCTAAACGCCATTCTGGGCCTGTTCTCGCGAGATGTGGGAATAGACCTGGGCACGGCGAATACCCTGGTGATGGTCCGCGGGCAGGGGATTGTCATCAACGAGCCCTCAGTTGTCGCTATCGAAAAAAAGACCCGCAAGATTTTGGCCATCGGTGCGGAGGCCAAAGAAATGGTCGGGCGGACGCCGGCCAACATCGTTGCCATCCGCCCGCTCCGCGACGGCGTCATCTCGGACTTCGACGTCACCGAGAAGATGCTGCAATACTTCATCAACAAGGTTCACGAGAAGGTCCTCACGCCCATGCCGCGCCCTCGGGTCGTCGTCGGCATCCCCAGCGGTGTCACCGAGGTCGAGAAGCGAGCCGTCCACGACGCCACGATCAATGCCGGCGCTCGCGAAGCCTACCTCATCGAGGAACCGATGGCGGCGGCCATTGGCGCCGGCTTGCCCGTCACTGAGTCCATGGGCAGCATGATCGTGGACATCGGCGGCGGTACGACGGAGGTCGCCGTTATCGCGCTGGGCGGCATCGTCGTTGCCGGTTCGCTGCGGGTGGCCGGCGACGAGATGGACGAGGCCATCATCAACTACGCGCGGCAGAAGTACAATCTCTACATCGGTGAGCGAATGGCGGAGACAACTAAAATGCAGATCGGCTCCGCTTATCCCCTGGAAGAAGAGCAGACGATGGAGTTACGGGGCCGGAACCTGATCACCGGACTGCCGCAAAGCGTCGAGGTCAGCAGCGTTGAGATTCGCGAGGCCCTATCTGGTCCCGTGGGTACCATTGTTGATCTGGTGCGCGACACCTTGGATGACACACCGCCTGAGTTGGTAGCCGACCTGATGGAGCATGGTGTCGTGCTGGCCGGCGGCGGCGGCCTGCTGCAGGGCATCGCCCAGCGCCTGCAGGACGAAACCAAGATGCACGTGCGGGTGGCAGACGACCCAATGGCCTGCGTGGCACGGGGCGCCGGCGCCGTCCTGGAGGACCTGGACACTCTACACGTAGCCCTGGCCGCAACCCAACGGGTCGGCGTGGTGCGCTAACACAACACGGATCGCACGGACGGCCTGCGTGGGATGTCATCATCCGTGTAGTGTTGGGAAGGTGACAAGTTGAAGCGTACAAGCGACTCAACAATTCTATTCATCCTGATCGGTCTGAGCCTGGTCGGCTTTGCCCTGCACCGAACGGAGGCTCTGGCACCCGTGGAGCGTGTTGTCCTGGATGTAGCGGCGCCGGCCCAGCGGGTTGTCGACCGGGCCACGGACCGGGTCAGCAAGATCATCGACACGGCTCGCCATCTGGACAGCCTGCAGGAGGAGAACAGCGCGCTGCGTGAGCTGGTTGACCAGCTCATGATCGAGAACGTCAAGTTGCAGGACGAGACGCGGGAAATCGGCGCCTTGCGGGAGGAGTTGCAGTTCAAGCGCGCAAATTCCTCCTTCGACATTCGCGCGGCCGACATTCTTGGGGGCCAGGTTGTGGGTCACGGCCCCAGCAGCGCCCTCTCCTCTATCATCATCGACGTGGGATCTAGCGATGGCGTGCAGCGCGGCATGCCGGTCACGCGGGCCGGCGCTCTCGTGGGGCAGGTCGTACGGGTGGGGAATCATGCGTCGCGGGTGCTGCTTATCATCGATTCAACCAGCAAGGTAAATGCGCGCATTCAAAGCTCTGGGGCCACAGGCATTGTGACCGGCTCGGTGGATGGCACGCTTCGCATGACCCGAATCCCACCCAACGTCGAAGTCCACATAGGTGACATCGTCATCACATCGGGTTACGGCGGTGCTTTTCCGCGCCGGCTGGCTATCGGGCAGGTGATGCAGGTTCACAAACGAGACGTGGACCCGTTCCAGACGGCCGACCTGTGGCCGGCGGCCGACTTCGGCGCACTGGAGATCGTATCCGTCATCACCGATTTCCAACCAACGGACTACGATGACGTGCGATAGCCATGCCTAGCGAGTGACGAGTAGGGTGCGACGCGTGACGCGTACATTCGCGGCATACGCCACACCGACACACGATACACGTCCAATGAGCCCGTATCTTGCAGTTCTTCTACTGGCCGGCGTCGCCCTTCTCCAAACGACGCTGGCGCCTCACCTGTCGATCATCGGTGGGAGACCACAGTTCGTACTGCTGACCGTGGTATCCTGGGCGTTGCTCCGAGGTGGGCGAGAAGGGGTGGTGTGGGGTTTCGCCGGCGGGGTGATGCTGGACCTCCTATCCGGCGCTCCGTTCGGTATCACGACCCTGCCGCTCCTGCTGGTGGGGTATCTTTCGGGTCTGGGTGAGATCAACGTCTTCCGCGCCAACTTCCTGTTGCCTGGCCTGGTTGCCCTGGCGGCGACATTGCTCTTCAACACGGTGGTCCTACTGCTGATGCAACTCCTCGGACAGTCAGTGTTCTGGGAGCCGGCCCTGCTGCACGTGATACTGCCGGCCGTGTTGGCCAATCTGCTGGTACTGCCGCTATTCTACCTGCCGCTCCGTCGTCTTCACCGGCTGACTGCCCAGCCTCAGATGAGCGTGTAGCCCGATGGATCTCCGAGACCCCTTCCCCCGGCCGCCCCGCAACCTGAACCAGAGCGGTGCATCGGGACGCCTGATGGTCTATCGGGCCGTTGTCGTTGTTGTTTTTGCCCTATTGGCTGGCCGGCTGTGGCAGCTCCAAGTCGTCCGCGGGGATCGATACCGGCTACAGGCCGACACCAACCGCTTTCGTGTGGAAGACATCGGTGCACCACGTGGCGTCATCTACGACCGCAACGGCGAGATTGTGGTCCGCAACAAGGCCAGCTTCGCCGTGAGCATCGTGCCGGCCGATCTGCCCGACGATCAGGCGCCGGCTGTGTATGAAAAGCTTTCCGGCCTCCTGGGCATCCCGGTCAGCGGCCGGCCCGCCGGCGCTGACGAGGTGTCGCGGCCCGGCATTCGGGAGATCATCGAGGCAGGGCGGGAGCACGATCCATACGCGCCCGTGCTGGTCAAAGCCAATGTTCCCCGCGACGTCGCGCTCATCATCGAAGAAGCCCATCTGTCCCTGCCCGGCGTTCGGGTCGAAACGGCGCCCATTCGAGAGTACATCACCGGTGCGCTCATGTCCCACATCTTGGGATACATGGGACCGATACCCAGGGAGTGGGCCGAGGTGTATGCGCAACAGGGGTACGACCCGGATGATCGGGTTGGGCTGGCCGGCATCGAATACACCTTCGAGGATGCCCTGCGAGGAGAGAATGGGGAGCAGTTCGTCGAAGTGGATGTACTCGGTCGCGTCCTCCGCACGATTGGCGATCCGATTGAGTCCATCCCCGGCAGCAATCTATACCTGACCATAGACAGCCAATTGCAACGCAATGTCGAAGACATCGTGCGTGCGGCACTGGCGAACATTGGAGCATCCTCTGGTGTTGCGATAGTAGGCGATCCGAACACTGGTGAAATCCTGGCGATGGTCTCACTGCCGAGCTACGACGACAACCTGTTTGCCGGCGGTATCGCGGCTCAGGACTGGGAAATGCTGACAAGTGCGCCTTTCAATCCCCTATTGGGGCGCGCCATCGCCGGCCTCTACCCCCCTGGCTCTGCGTTCAAGCTGATTCCCGCCGCTGCCGCACTGGAGGAGGGGGTCGTTTCACCCAATACCCTGATCAACGATCCAGGCGTGATTCTGGTGAAGAACCAATACTTTCCGGACGACCCCGATCTGGCGCAGCCCTTTTTCTGCTGGCTGCAAACGGGGCACGGCAAACTGAACGTGGTGGGCGCTATCGCCCAATCGTGTGACGTGTTCTTCTACGAAGTGGCCGGCGGGTTTGAGGACTTCCGCGGTCTGGGCGTCGATCGCCTGGCCCGGTATGCCGAGTCCTTCGGATTGGGTGCACCCACTGGGATTGATCTGCCGGGCGAAGCGGACGGCCTGGTGCCAACGCCCAAGTGGAAGCGACTCAGGTTTGGCGCAGAGGGTGGCATCTGGACCACCGGCAACACCTACAACATGGGCATCGGTCAGGGTGATGTGTTGGTGACACCGCTCCAGATGTTCAGCATGGTGTCTGCTGTTGCTAATGGCGGCACCCTGTATCGCCCCCAGATTGTAGAGCGCATCGTTGATGCCCAGGGGCAGGCTCTGGACAGCGCTGAGCCCGAAGTGATTCGCCAGATGCCCGTCAATCCAGCGTACCTGGCCATCGTGCGTCAGGGGATGCGTCAGGCTGTGACCGTTGGAACGGCCCAGCCGGCCTGGACACACCTCCCGGAGGAAGTGCGCGTGGCAGGGAAGACGGGCACCGCCGAGTTCTGTCAACCCAACGCGGCCGGCACCGATTGTCTGCGCGACGAAGACGGCAACCTGCCCACCCATGCCTGGTTTGTGGCCTTCGCGCCGTTCGAGGCGCCGGAAATTGCAGTTGTCGTGTTTGTCGATGGCCACGGGGTGGGGCAGGTGATCGAGGGTTCGCAGGTAGCGGCCCCCATCGCCGCGGACATCATTCGCGCGTACTACGGGCTGCCGGCCTGGCAACCACCGCCAACGCCGACGGCCACTAACCAGTAATCAGTGATCAGTAAACAGTAATCAGTGGCGGCATCGGCTCGCTGATTACTGATTACTGATTACTGTTCACTGTTCACTGATCACTGTTCACTGAGATGACTCAGAATCCTGTGACGATAAAAGGCACCAAGGATGGGCTGCTCGTCATCCTGGGTGACGACAAGTGGGACGGGTTGATGGCTGACCTGGAGGAACATCTCGCCCAGGCGGCGGCCTTCTTCGCCGGCGGGCAGGCGATGCTCCAACTTGGCGAGCGCGCCCTCGAAACCGACGAACTGGAGGCGATCATCGCTCTGCTCGACCAACAGGGCATGACCTTGACCACGGTCCTGAGCCAGTCGGCGGAAACGCGCCGGGCGGCTCAGCGTCTGGGATACGACACAGCCCGTCCCAGTCCCCAGCCACCGCCGCGCCCGGCTGAGACAACGGACGGCATGGTTGTGCGGCGGACGCTGCGATCCGGCCAGAGTGTGCGTCACCCGGGGTCAGTAGTGATTATCGGGGACGTGAATCCGGGGGCGGAGGTCGTGGCCGGCGGCGATGTGGTTGTGTGGGGACACGTGCGGGGGATGGTTCATGCCGGCGCTTTGGGAGATAACCAGGCTTTTGTCTGCGCCCTCTCCCTGGCGCCCACCCAGCTCCGGATTGGCAGCCAAATCGCCCGTCCACCCGAAGGCGAAACGGGAACACCGCAGCCAGAGATGGCTCGCGTGGAAGATGGTCAGATTGTTGTAGAAAGTTGGGAACAATAGAGATCGGATAATGGAGATCAGCAACTTCGATCTCCAATATCCAACCCAATATCCAATATCCAATATCCAATACCCAATCTCCAATATCCAATCTCCGTAGAGAGAGGAGGATAAAATGTCTGGACGAGTGATCACCATCACGTCGGGTAAAGGTGGGGTTGGCAAGACGACGGCTACTGCCAACCTGGGTGTCGCCTTGGCTCAGCGCGGGATGCGGGTCGCCGTCGTCGACGCGGACATCGGACTCCGGAACCTGGACGTCGTCATGGGGCTGGAGAACCGAATCGTCTACGATCTGGTAGACGCCGTCGAGGGCCATTGCCGCCTGCAGCAGGCCTTGATCCGCGATAAGCGCCTGCCCGAGCTTTACCTGCTGCCAGCCGCTCAGACCCGGGACAAGACGGCCGTTTCCGAAGATCAGATGCGCGAATTATGCACTGATCTTCGGGAGCTGGTTGACTTCGTCCTGATTGACTCGCCAGCAGGTATAGAACAGGGTTATCGCAACGCCGTCGCGCCAGCAGATGATGTTGTCATCATCACGACCCCCGAGGTCTCGGCTGTCCGCGACGCTGATCGCATCATTGGCCTGGTTGAAGCGGAAGAGAAGGGTCCGGCGCGACTCGTCATCAACCGCCTGAAGCCGGCGATGGTCCAGCGCGGCGATATGCTGGACACGCGGGATGTCCTTGACATCCTCGCCATTGAACTGATCGGTGTCGTACCGGAGGATGAGCAAATCATCGTCTCCACAAATCAGGGGCGTCCAGTAGCTTTGCTGAACGGCTCGGCGGCCGGCCAGGCTTTCCGCCATATCGCGGGCCGGCTCCTCGGCGAGGAGGTGCCATTCATGGAGTTTAAGGCGCCGCCGTCGTTCATCGAACGACTGCTGGACGTTTTTCGAGCACCAGGGGGTGGGCTATGAGTTTCTGGGACAGAGTCTTTGGACGACAGGAGACCACAACAAGCAGGGAGATCGCGAAAGAGCGATTACAGGTCGTCCTGGTGTACGACAGGGCACGCATTGCGCCCGGTCTGCTTGAAACGCTGAAGGACGAGATCATTAGCGGTATCTCTAAGCACATCGAGGTAGACAAGCGCCACGTCGAGCTGTCGTTGGCAGATGACGATGGCCGGAGCCGGCTGGTGGCCGATATTCCACTCAAGCCGCTACGCCGTAATGGTGGCGATAGAGGCGCATAAACGATCCTCGATCAGACGAGCAAGGACCAAGGCTGGTCATTGCAAGGCAAGTAGTGCAAGAGCCACAAGGGATCAGAGGGATTCAAAGCAACTGAATTGTCATGTACCGCTCCCTATGGCGTGACTTCGACTGGCTGCTGCTGCTGGTGACGGTCGCGACTATCGGCTTCGGTGTGGCGATGATCTACAGCGCCGATCCGTGGGCCAATAGCGCGTGCCCCGGCGCGTTGCCGTGTGCCGGCCGGCAGGTGGCGTATACCCTGGCCGGCATCGTGATTCTGTTTTTCGTCGCAGCGATGGACTACCGCTTCCTGCGCAACCTGGGCTGGCTCGCGTATGCCGCAGCGATTGGCCTGTTGGTCGTGGTGCTAGGGGTTGGGGCCGTTTCGGGCGGCTCCCAGCGCTGGTTGAGTTTTGGTTTCTTGCCCGTACAACCCTCGGAGCTGGCCAAGCTGCTGGTGGTCATCGGCCTGGCGAAATACATGGCCGACAACGACATGCGCCGGCTGCCCCACGTTCTGGTGTCGCTGGGCCTGGCGATGATCCCGATGGGGCTCATCTTTCAGCAGCCGGACCTGGGAACAGCAGTCAGCATGATGGTGATCTGGTTCGCGATGGCGTTCGTGGCCGGCATGCGGGTTTTCCACCTGGGGTTGCTGGGACTCAGCGCCGGCGTGGCGTTGCCACTGGCCCTTACAAAGCTACAGGGCTACATGCAAGACCGGATTGTGCTGTTCCTGGACCCCACCCGCGATCCCCTGGGGCTGGGGTTCAGCGTGACGCAGGCGCTGATTGCGGTGGGTTCGGGTGGTTGGCTTGGCCGAGGCTATGCCAGTGGCACCCAAAGTCAGCTTCGCTTCTTGCGTGTGCGTCACACAGATTTCATCTTCTCCGTCCTCGCGGAGGAACTGGGGTTTGTGGGGGCGCTGGTCCTCTTCGCCTTGCTGGGATTCCTGATTCTGCGGATCGTGCGCGCGGCGAATCTGGCCCGAGACGACTTCGGCCGGCTGATCGCGGTGGGCATCGCCACGATTATTCTGTTCCAAGCCTTCATCAACATCGGCGTCAACATCAACCTGGTGCCGGCCACGGGGATGCCGCTGCCCTTCGTCAGCTACGGCGGCAGCTCGCTGATGACCTTGCTCATCGCGTTGGGACTGGTACAGAGCATCGTGATGCGCCGCCCACGAGCATTCGAGTTCTAGTGACAGAGATAGTGATAGCGACAACAAGCCAGCTACTGTCAGTATCACTATCTCTATCTCTATCTCTATCGCTTCCGCTGGAGGAGTTAACCACATGACGACAAATCGGTTGCGGCCCGGTCAACGGGTTCGTGTCCGCTTCGCTCCCAGCCCGACCGGCTGGCTGCACGTCGGCAACGCGCGAACGGCGCTGTTTGACTGGCTGTACGCCCGCCACACCGGGGGTGACTTCATCCTGCGCATCGAGGATACGGACCGGAAACGATTTGTGCCGGGCGCGCTGGAGGACATCAAGGCGCAACTGCGCTGGCTGGGGTTGGACTGGGATGAAGGGCCGGATGTCGGCGGCGACTATGGCCCATACCTTCAGTCGGAGCGCCTGGACATCTACCACAAGTATGCCGAAGAACTGGTGGCCGGCGGCCATGTCTACAGGTGCTACTGTAGCCCTGAACGCCTGGAGAAGGTTCGACAGGAGAAGCTGGCTCGCGGTGAGTCGCCCGGATACGACCGGCATTGCCGCAACCTGGCCGATGAGGAGCGGGCAGCCCGCGAAGCCGAGGGCGTCACACCTGTAATCCGCCTGAAGATACCACTGGAAGGCCAGATCACCTTTGAGGACATCATCCGGGGTGAGATAACGTTCGACTTCGAGCATCTGGAAGACATCGTCCTCATCAAGTCTGACGGCTTCCCCACCTACCACTTCGCCAACGTCATCGACGACCACCTCATGGAGATTTCGCACATCATTCGGGGTGACGAGTGGATTTCCAGCGTACCGCCGCATCTGGTGATGTACCAGGCGTTCGGATGGGAACCGCCGGCCTTCGCCCACATGCCGATGACCCTGGACCCCAGCGGCAAGGGGAAGCTGTCCAAGCGCAGAGGCTCGGCTGAGATGACAGAGGTCCGCGAGTTTCGGGCCGCCGGCTACCTCCCCGAGGCCCTGTTCAACTTCCTGGCACTGCTCGGCTGGGCCTACAGCGGCGACCAGGACATTTTCACCCGCGAACAGGCCATCGAACGCTTCGACATTGCTGACATACGGCCGGCATCCATGGTCTTCTCTTATGACAAGCTGAAATGGATGAATGGCGTCTACATCCGCCAACTGCCCGTCGATGAGCTGGCTGACCGGCTGACCGCCTTCCTGCAGGACAAGGGGTTCAACGTGGGCCTGGCTTTCGTGCGGAGGATCACGCCCCTGATCCAGGAGCGCATGCACACCCTGGGCGAAGCCGCTGATTGGATCGACTTTTTCTTCGAGGAAGACGTTCATCCCGATCCGGCCGACCTGCCGGGCAAGAAGATGGACATGGCCCAGACGGCCGACGCGCTGGCGGCCGCTCACGCGGTGCTGGCCGGCATCGAGCCTTTCGAGCACGACGCTATCGAACACGCCCTGCGTGCCAAAGCCGGCGACCTGGGGCTAAAGGTCGGTCAGTTCCTCGCACCGATCCGCGTTGCTGTCACCGGCAAGCGGGTAGCTCCTCCCCTCTTCGGCACATTGGAAATCGTCGGCAAAGAGAAAGTCCTGGAACGCCTGGAGGCAGCCCTCCAGTTGCTGGTGGAAGCGTAGACATTTGTTGGAGCCTCGCTTCAAGCCGCCAGGAGACCAGAAACTCCCCACGGATGGAAGAAAACACGGATAAAGACAGAGAAAGCCAGATGCTATCCGTGTTTCTTTCTATCCGTGAGAAGAACCTCTGTTGCTTCTGAAGAGCATCTACTCATCGTGAGCCATCGCTCTTCGGGGCACGAGCCCTCCCGCACGCCGGCCCGCTCGACGCTTGGGATCATTCTGCTCGCTCGCACCACCCTGAACAGCAGCTACCGGGTGGTCTACCCCTTCCTGCCGGCTATCAGCCGCGGGCTGGGCGTCTCGTTGACCGCCGTCAGCTTCCTGCTGACGGTTCGCGCCTTCGCAGGGCTTAGCAGTCCTCTATTCGGTCCGCTCTCGGATCGGCGTGGCCGGCGGGCGATGATGCTCGGTGGGCTGATGCTGTTGGTTATCGGGGCAGCTTTGCTCGCCCTGCCCGGCAGGCAGATTGGCTTGCCCGTCTACCCGGTGGCGTTTCTCGCCTTCGCGCTCCTGGGCATCGCCAAAGTCGTTTACGACCCGGCCCTGCAAGCCTATCTGGGGGACCTGATCCCGTACCGACGCCGGGGGCGGATCATGGCACTGGTCGAGCTATCGTGGTCCGCTGCGTGGCTGCTGGGCGTGCCGGCCACCGGCTTCCTCATCGCCCTTCGCGGCTGGCAGGCCCCGTTCGTCGCCATCTCCATCTTGGGCCTGCTCAGCTTCCTCCTGACGCGACGCCTGCCCAAGGCCGATCACGCGCACAGCTTCCAGGTTGACCTGCCCTCGCCGGTCCTGATACGGAATCGCAGCGCCCTGGCCGCGCTGATTGTGAGCATCCTTTTGATGTTCGCCAACGAGAATGTGTTCGTCGTTTACGGGGCCTGGATGGAGTCGAACTTCGGGTTGAGCGTGAGCGCCCTGGGAGTGGCATCCGTCGTGATCGGCGTTTCGGAGCTGCTGGCCGAGGGGGCGTCGGCGGCTTTTGTAGATCGCATCGGCAAGAAGCGGGCGGTGGCCGGCAGTACTCTGCTCACCATCGGAGCCTACCTGCTGCTGCCGGCCCTGACCGGAAGCCTGGCCGTGGCTCTGGTGGGCCTGGCTATCCTCTTCATCACCTTCGAGTTTAGCGTGGTGTCATCCATCCCCCTGGTGTCCGAACTGGCGCCGGCCACACGCGGCACGCTGATGGCATTGAATGTGGCAGCCATGTCGGCCGGTCGCATGGCCGGCTCACTGACGGCCACCCTGCTGTGGCTCCGAGGCGGAATGGTGCTGAACGGCGTGGTCTCCGCCGGCACCTCCTTGGTTGCACTGCTGATGCTGGTTCTGCTGGTCCGTGAAGCGGGATGAAATCGTAGTAACGACTTATGAACCTTGAGAAAATAATCCGGCAACAGCGCGTTGCATCTCAGCCGGCGCCCGCTCATATGTCATTCCGAACGGAGCGCCAGCGGAGTGAGGAATCCCTGAGACCGTACATAAAAAGGCGGATTTCGCCGGGGAAGAAGCCAGATTTCTCTTCGAGGGTGGTGATTCACCTACCAACGAGTCCTGTTCTTTCTTGCAAGG
>JBHHTZ010000042.1:0-13325 GCA_046753605.1 Anaerolineae bacterium | reverse complement strand
GACTCCGTTCGGAATGACATATGAGCGGGCGCCGGCTGAGAAGCAACGCGCTATTACCGGATTGTTTTCTCAATCTTCATCAATCGCGACGCGCCGGCGTTGCCTCTATCAGTTCCTGAAGTTGATCGACCTCACGCCGGCTCAGGCGCCGCCACCGGCCCGGCGCCAAATCCCCCAGCCGAATCGGCCCGATACCCACACGAATCAGTCGCCTGACCGGATGCCCGACAGCGTCCGCCATGCGGCGAATCTGGCGCTTGCGACCCTCGTGCAGAACCATCCGCAGCCAGGTGTTTTCCCCCGCGCGGCGCAACACGTCAACCAGGGCCGGCGCTGTCAAGCCGTCCTCCAGATGAACGCCGGCGCGCAGTCGTTCCAGAGCCACCCTCGATGGCCGGCCCGCAACGAGCACGTGATATTCTTTCGGATGCTCGAAGCTGGGGTGTGTCAGTTGATGGGTGAGCGCGCCGTCGTTGGTGAGGAGAACCAGCCCCTCGCTGTCCGCGTCCAGCCGGCCCACCGGATAGACCCGCGTCTCCACATCCACCAGGTCGAGCACCGAAGGCCGGCCCCAGGGGTCATGGGCGGTGGTGATAACACCAGCCGGCTTGTGCAGCACGATGTACGTGTATTCCCCTGTGACGCCGATCCGGCGGCCATCGACAGTGATATTGTCTCGTTCTGGATCGACCTGCGTGCCGAGTTCTGTGACAACCTGCCCGTTGACAGCGACACGCCCCTGGCGGATGAGCTCCTCACACTTACGCCGGGAGGCAACGCCGGCATGGGCGAGGACTTTTTGGAGACGTTTCCCCATTGCAGTCGAACTTCTTTAGCAGTCTGACGCCGTGAAACGTGAAACGTAAAACGTGAAGACTGTGCTAATCGCCAAGACCTCACGTTTCGCGTTTCACCGTGTCGAGGGGTGGCAACTCGTCCAGGGTCTCCAGCCCGAAGTGTTGGAGGAAGGCGAAGGTGGTGCCGTAGAGGATGGGCCGGCCAACCGTGTCCAGCCGGCCTACGTCTTCGATCAGTCCGCGCGCAAGGAGAGTTCGCAGAACCCCGTCACTGCTGACCCCACGGATAGCATCGACTTCCGGCCGGGTGATGGGCTGGCGATAGGCGATGATGGCCAGTGTCTCCATCGCGGCCTGGGACAGCTTGCCGGAGAGCTCCAGGCCCAGGAAGCGCTCGATGGCCGGCGCTGTCTCGGGCGCTGTGACCATCTGGACCTGGCCGTTGACCCGCTGGATGCGCAGCCCGCGGCCGGCGTAGGCTGCGCACAGCCTGGCCACACCGTCGCCGACCTCCCGCGTCGAGACGTCCAACGTGCGCGCCAGATCGCTCAGCGCCACGGGTTCATCGGCCACGAAGAGCAGGCTCTCGATGAAGCTGGTGATGGATCCGTTGAGAGAGATTACTTGATCAGTCATACTGACGGTGATATAATCGTTGACCGGAATGCAGACTCGATTGCTCTTGATCGTTGTGGCTTTGTTGATTGCGATGCCGGCGCTTCTGTTCGCCGGTTGGCACATGCTCCCTCCGGCTGAGATGGCCGGCCAATGCACCTCGCTCCCGCCCATTGTGCCGGACGAGGCCGGCGCTGTAGCATTCTCCCGAAAACTCCGCTCGGCTATCCTCGATAACCCCGCCGGCCCCTTTGAACTTCACACAACCGACGTCGAACTGACCTCGTACGTGGCTCTCAATACTCAGGGGCGTCAACTGGCGGACCCCCAGATTCACTTCCTCGACAACACGGTCTGTCTTAGTGGCCGCCTGGTAGGTCTCGGACTGATCAGGCCACGTTTCCTTGTTGAGGTTCACCCCCGCATTGTCGGCGGCAACATCCAACTCGAGATTCGGTACTTCATCGTGAATGGGCAAATGTTGCCGGCCTGGCTGCGCCGTCTCGCTCAACGAATCACCAATGAATCTATCCAGGATGCGTCCTTACCGCTGCGGACAGACACCATTCAAGTAAGTGACGGCGAGATCGCGATCTCCGGTCAACGTTTGTTGAAGATTGGAGATTAGAGATTGGAGATTGGAAAGTGGAGATTGGAAATCGGAGATCAGAGATTCAACAGACACCGTCCAATCCCTTCTAGTCCCGAATATCCAATATCCAATATCCAATATCCACTTTCCAATCTCCAATCTCCAATCTCTAATCTCCAATCTCCGTCATCTCCCTTGGGCGCTTCGGAAATGGCGCGTGACGGACGTTTACGCGAATCCGCGTCAGCTCCAGCCCCATGCGATCTTCTACAACCTGGCGTGCGACGGCCATGACCTCTTCGGTCTTGCTCGGCACGTCGATGTCCGGGCGGGTTTCTACCTCCAGTAGCACGTCCACCCCCTTGCCCCGGCCAGAGACCGTCGGCGAGACTCGGATGACGTCGGGCAACTGGTCGATGTTGTATGTCAGCCGGCCCTCGATGGAGTCGGTGGACATTTCCGCCTCGCCGCCCGTGACCTGCTTGATGCGTACCGTTCGGGACGCTGCCGGCCGGCGGAGTTCAAACCACAGCAACACGATATCCACAATCAGCAACAGCAAGCTGGCCAGAATGATTAGCAACTTTGTTGTCGTCGAGATGTCCTGTAGTGCCCCAACCAGAGCTGACAAAATCTCGGCGGCTTGCCCAGGAAAAACGACAACACCGATCACCAGCAAAAGGAGTGGCACACTGAATAGCAAGAGCAAGATTATGATGATGCGGTTGAACACGTTCATGATGTCTATCCTTCCGTGATTGGCGTGTGGCGCGGTCGGCAGTCGGATGTATTATACAACAGTTGGGTCCTGTCGTCTAGGGCGAAGAGGCGATTTTGACGTCTGGAAAGCTTAAAATATGCCAGTTGTATACTACATGTAGGGGAAAAACGACCGAAAGCTACTAGATATTGGGGTCTGGCCGGCGACGTCGCTGTAGCCTCAATGTCACAAAAGTCGTGACTTTGATCGCCGAAGGTCTCCTGATGATCGCCGAAGGTCTCCTGATGATCGCCGAAGGTCTCCTGACCGAGGCGAAACGGGCTCGGTCGCGAGACCTTCGCCCATCGCTATTTCATTTGAATCGCCGCCGCGCTCCTCCACCGCAGGAGCAACCAGGCTGCGGCGATGGCAAGGCCGGCAAGAGCTACCAAACTGACAGCACTTCCGATTTTGAACGTGAGTGGGTCGTACGCGAAGGTGATGCTGTGCCGGCCACGCTCCAGCGCCACTGCACGAAACAGGACATCCGCCCGCCAGACAGGTTCTGGCCGGCCATCGACCGAGGCTCTCCAACCGGGGTAGTAGGAGTCGAGCAACACCAGATAGCCCGGTTGATCTAGTTCAGCCTGAATCTCGACCCGGCGAGGCGAGTATTCGAGCCGGGGTGCCGGGGCGCCGGGGTGCAAGGGAGCGAAAGCCTGAGCTTCATTGAAGGTCTTGCTTTTTCTCCCCAGCTCCCCAGCTCCCCATTTCCCCACCTCAGCAGCACTGTTGGCCAGTAGAACCTCACGGCGTGGATCGAAGTTCGGGTCGTCGATGATGGACAGCGCCGTTTCATTGTCGGCTACGACCTGCGCCTGGTACACCACGAAGGCGCGCGGCAGGGCGTCTAAGTTGTCATAAATCGCGACATCGGGATCGCGGTACACCAGTTGGTGGTGGCCCAACCCCAGCAACTCGGCCAGGCCGTGTCGCCGGTCGTGTTCCACGAGGGTCATCTCTGCGATGTGGATCAGGCCGGCGGGTCGTTTCGGAATGATCTGCACGCTGCTCACCCGCATGGGTTGGGGGAGAGCGTAGCGCGCTCGATAGGCCTGGCCGGCATGTTCCTCGGGCGGGAAGCCGGAGCGGGCCGGCCACGTCTGGGCTATCGAGGGCTGTTGGTGTGCGATATCCTTCAGCACGTCCGGGCGATCATAAGCCCATTCGGCGGTCTCCTGGCCGGCGCGCACCGGCAGCACGACCGTCGAGCCGTCCTCGCCCCTCAGCACAATCTCCGCCACCACCTCGCCCTGCGGCCAGTCCGCCGATTGGGAGGTGAACGAGATGAGCTCCACGCTCTCGGCGCGGGTTGGCGGGATGGCCAGCGTGTTGCCGACCGGGTCTGGCACGAATGGGTCGTGGAGATCGTAACGCTCCGTCTCGGGATCGGCGGGCAGCAACTGCGGGATCGCGAAGTAGCGGGCGTTCAGCAGGTTCAGCCGGCCAGGCGTGAGATCGGCCAGGTAGCGGGCGTGGCGCGTGGGCGTCAGCGGGAAGTAGCCGTTGGCGCTGGGGATGCCGTGCAGCAGGCTGATGTCGGGGTAGAGCGATGCTCGCATCACGCTCAGGGCCGGCACGATGGCCTGGTGGGTGAGGACCCGGTAGTCGCGCGTGTCCCCCGGAAAGAAGCTGAGGGAGGCCGGCTGCTCGTAAAACGTTGCGACGGGCATCAGGTCGTTGTAGGTCTGTCGATACACGGCGCCAAAAGCGCACAGATCGACCACGGTCAGACCGATGGCGGCCCAGGCGAAGGTGTGGCGTCCGATCCGCTGCCGCCAGGCCAGGGCCAGCAGGCCGGCGGTCAGCACCAGGGTCGTGGCCGGCAAGACCCAGCGCAGCGCCAGCAGGGCGTCCAGCGATGCTGCCCGGATTGCGATGGCGCCGGCGACCACAGTGCCAGCGATAAGTAACATTGTTGAGTTAGTCAAAGGGGAAGGGCCGCATCGTAGGCCCTCACCCCCAGCCTCTTCCGGCCCCCCCGCAATCCCCCCCCACTCTGGGGGGGAAGCAGAGAAGGGGAGCGTAGCTCCCCCCTCCCCCAGGCTTGGGGGAGGGGGGCTGGGGGGGAGAGGGCCGGCTGATCGAGATGTCCGAGGTCTCGTCTCCGAATAGCGGCTCAGCAAGGCGTCCAGACCCAGGCCGGCCAACAGCGCAACAGCCAGCGAAAAGACGTACAGGAAGCGGGCCGGCACGCGGAACAGGTTCAGTACCGGAACCTGACTCAGCGGCGCGTAGAGCGGCGTGTAGTCCCCAAAAGCCAGCACCAGGGCCACGCCGGCCAGCCCCACCAGAAACGCCGTCAGGCGGTTCCGTCGGAGAGCGAGAGCCGCAAAGGCCAGGCTGAGCGGGAGTATGCCGAGGTAAGCGGCCAACTCGACGGAGATGTTCGGGTACGGGTTGCCGAGGATGAAGGGCACGAGCAGGGTTGTCAGCAACGCCGGGTGCCACGAGAACGACGTAAAAAAGTCCGCGGGCAGGCCGCCGGCCCGAACCGATTGCTGCACCAGTTCCCAAGTCGGCAGCAACTGGATTGCTGCGACGGCGAGGCCAACGAGGACGCTGATCGCAACCGGCGCAAACAGGCGCGCTGCCTGTGCCGGCGGCCGGCGGGGGCCGGTAGCCGGCCATGCGGCGCGGAAAAGCCCGAAAGCCAGCACGACCAGGGTGGACATCAGCCAAATTTGGGGGTGGCCGGCCAGGAACTGAACGCCGATGACGAGACCCAGAGCAATCACCAGCGCTCCGAGCGCTCTTTTCGCGCTTCGTCTGGCCCCTAGCACCCGCTCGACGATAGCCAGCTCCAGCGGCAGCCAGGGGGCGGCGCCCATGATGTTCAGGTGGTTGAAGTGGCCGACGAAGAAGCCGCCGTACGTTAAAGTTAATGCCGCCAGGACAGCAGCCGCCGGCCTGAGACGTAGCACGCGTGCCAGCACATACGTCGCCACACCGGCCAGGCTCAGCGCGAGCAGAATCGAATAGTTCAGCGCAACATCGATCGGGAGGAAACGGTAGAGCAACAGGTTGAGTGGGTAGAGCATGCCTGTCTGCCCTTCGGCCAGTAGCGGATAGCCGGCCAACACATTCGGCGTCCACAGCGGCAGATGCCCGGCGCGCAGAGCCTCGGCATAGACCGCTCGCTGCGGGTAGTACAGCCGGAAGATGTCGCCGACGTAGAACACTCCCCGCCGGCTGGCGGCCAGCGGGTAGAAGAGGGCCGGCAGAATGGCCAGGGCGAGGCCGGCCAGGAGATCGTTGCGGCGCGTGAACCGGAGATTTCTCATCATTGGCCGAATTATAACCCGCTCGCCAGCGAAAAGGAAAACGTGGCGAGGGGTTCATCTCTTGAAGTGGGCAGACCCTAAAGGTTTCTGAAACCCTCAGGGTCTTGCTCCAGCTTGCGTTCGTTGAACAGGCGTGTTATAATGCCCAGAGTTTTACCTACCCGGTCAGCAGGAGGAGCCTCATGGACGAAGAAGTTGGTGTTCAGCACAACGACAGTGAAGTGGAAGCAGGCAAGTCTGATTCCGATCAGTTGCCGGAGCCGGAGCCGTGGGTCCGCGAGGAGTTAGAACGTATCGCCGAGGAGGCCCGGCAGATGGCAAGTGAACAAACAGAGCAGGTTGAGGAGACAGCCGCCGATGTCCGAGCCACGGTTGAGGAGGTCCAAGGCCAGGCGGAAGCAGCCGGTGACGAAGTATCGGGTCTGGTCGAGGATGCCGGCGCGGCGGCCGAGGAGCTGGGTGACGAGGTGGCGACGACGGCCGGCGAGGAGATGTTGGGTCTTGTCGACGAAGCCCGTAGCGCGAGTGCGGAGCCTGAAGAGGACTTGGAGCGCGCCGCTGTTGCTGCGCAGGCCGGCATGGCCAGCGCCACGCCGCAGGTGCGCAGCGTCGTGGCCGAAGCACGGGATACTGCCGACGACGTCGTAAGGGCGACACGAGAACGCATCGCAGTTGCAGAGGAGAGATCAATGGCCCCTGAGTACCGTGGAATCAGTTTTAGCGATGGTTTCCGCTTCGGATGCGGGTTTACCGTTGCCGGCTGTTTGTTCTGGCTTATTCTATCGATCCTGTTGGCGGCGATCCCCCTGGTCCTATCTGCCTTGAATGTGATCGGGCTGCCCGGACGCTAGCGCTCTGTCAACTGTGAACTGACAGCATCGAAGCGCGACAATTTCACATTTTCGTTCCGGGTTGGCGGCTCAGCCCGGCCCCTGGCACAGTATGGCCCGCCGGCCACGAACGCGATACACATAGGTTTTCCCAGCTACCCGCATGGTCACTTCGTGGGCGACGACCATGGCCGGGCGCACAGCGCCCTTCTCCGGCCCGCCTGGGCAACCCAGGTTGTCCAGGGGGAAGGTGTCCGATACCCAGTTCGTGACCTCGACCTCCTCGGCCGGCACGCCGGCGTGCTTAGCCAGCGCGTCGCGCGCCACACGGACTGCCTTTGGCGCGTCGCGCGGCAGGGATGTGGGTGATTTCGTCGGCTCAGGCTGTCCTGTAGCGGGCAGGTTGGGGGCCGGCGTGCTGGCCGGGCTGGCTGCGCAGGCTGCGAGCACAAGTGCTGGTACGAGAAGCCAAAGCGCCATTGTTCGTTGCTCCATATCTATGTTCTCCGTATGCTGACTGTTTCAGCTTAACGACGCCGGACGGTCTCCTTGTGTTCCGTTTCTGCGACGCGGGATTGACAGGCCGGCCATTCTCTGTTACAATAGCCATAGCTTGAGCTGAGTGTTGTCAGATGATGTAACTACATCTCCTCACGCAGCTCTAGCCACGTTGCGTTGTACCCCCCTGCAACGCACGAGCAACCATATCTCACAATCGAGTGAAGTCAGTCTCGTAAGCCGGACTGGGAACCTGCGTTGCTGTCAGAACAGGGTTCCGCAAGCTGGGTTGCGCGCTGACCTTCGCATTCGGCGATGTCCTCCTCAGACCCGTTCATTTGATTCTGGATTCGTTTGATTCTGAATTCGCTGTAGTGTTTGGTGGTGACTCTCCGAGACCCCCAAGGGAGGTGGTTGATGACCTGACGGTGATCGCAGTTTAACGGTGTGAACAGCGATGATGCTCAAGTCTTGGAGGAGACACACAATGAAAATCCGACGCATTCAATTGAAGACCCTGACCGCGATTGTGATCGCGGTGGCAGTTCTCGTGCTGGCTATGTTGCCACTGGCAGTTGGCACAGCGCAGCCTTCCAAGCCGGCTGCACCAGCAATGACGGCCAGCTCCAGCAGTGATGCGGTCCTGGCCAAGATTCACCCAAAACTGAAGGCCAAACTGGGTATACAGAATCAGGCCGGCCGGACCCTGGCCGCCGCCAGGCCGGGCGCCGTCTCCGAGGTGGAGATTCTGGCCCGCGTCCAGGCCGGCACCGACATCAGCCAATACATGACCTGGTCGTTGACACGTCCCTTCGTGGACCCCTTTGGCCGGCAGGCCGTCGTTGGGGCGATGAAGGCCACCAACGTCTTGAAGCTGGCTTCACTACCCGAGGTCTCCGTCATCCAGCCGTTGGAACCTCTGGTGGACGCCCCCGCACCGCCTGACCCGGACGTGACAAGCGGTGGGGCCGCCATCCAGGCGCGCAAGGCCGCATTCAAGGCCGCCCTGGCTACTTCGGGTGGAGCTGAGCCCACGGGCTGGTGGGATGTGGGGCCAGGCCACCACTCCTCGGATGCCTGGGACAATGGTTTCACCGGGCAGGGGGTCAAGGTCATGGTCAACGACTCCAGCACCGACTTCGCTCACCCGGACCTCCAGGGCACCTGGGCGGTAGTTACCGACCCCGACTCGCCCTACTTCGGCTGGCCGGAGATGTTCGACAGCCGCTCCATGTACCTGTATGTGCTTGACAGCTTCCTCGGCGCCACCTTCATCGCTGATGGCCAGGGCGACTATGCCGACACCAGCACCGTGTGTGCGGCCGGTGAGGCGTGTGTCTACGCGCCCATCGATGCCACCGAGGTCCACACCTACACGCTGCCGGCCACCAGCGTGAGCGGCGAGTACCACATCGGCTCCCACCCCGACAAAGCCCTGGCCGACATGGTCAACGGCAATTGGGATGGCGTGGCTGATGGCGAAGAGCGGGTGGCGATTCTGGTAGTCGATGAGAACGAAGCCAGCGTGTACGACACAGTCTACGTGGACCTGAACGGCAACTTCGACTTCACCGATGACAAGCCCGTCACCAAAGACGACCCCATCTCCTGGGCCGATGTCTGGGATGCTTTCACTGAGGATCCCGACACCGGGGAGCCAGGCGTGCCCGGCTCTGACGGCTACGCCGACGTCTCCGGCGGTCTGGTCTACTTCATCGCCGACGGTGTGAACCCAATCCCTGCATCGGACTGGATGTGGGGAACGGACCTGGCGCCGGCGCCTGATAACGGCAACCTGGTAGCTTTCGTCGTGCAGGACTACACTGAGAGTGGCGGTGATCATGGCCAGCTCACGTCCTCCAATGTGGTTGGGCAGGGTGTAATCGATGGTGGTGCACCACCCTGGAAACCGGCCGGCGATGGAACGCCCTTCACCGGCATGGTGCAGGCGGCCGGCAAGGACGTGAAGCTGACGGTCAACGGTAACTTCTACGCTTCCTTCTTTGTCGAGGACGGCTTCTTGTTCGCCGCTCTGGGCTACGACGGTGAGGCCGGTACCGAGGACGATATCCAGGTCATCAGCAACAGTTGGGGCAGTTCGGCCACTGACAACGACGGTTGGGATGAGGAGTCGCGCCTGATTGACGCTATCGCTCGCCTGTTTAACCCGATGCTGAGCGTGGTGGTAGCCACCGGTAACGGGGCTGCTGCCTATGGGACCGTCACCTCGCCCAACGGCCCCAACATCATTGGTGTGGGAGCATCCACCCAGTACGGTTCCACGGGCACCTTCGATTCCATCACTGAGACAGCCCAGATCAACTGGGGCGACGTGATGAGCTGGTCCAATCGTGGACCAGGGGCTCGGGGTGATAACGGTGTCCACGTCACAGCCAACGGAGCCTGGGGCGCCGGCGACCTCTCCCTCAACGATGTGGGTGACGGCTGGACTGCCTGGGATAGCTGGGGTGGGACCAGCCGGTCGTGCCCCGTGGCAGCCGGCAACCTGGCCCTGGTCTACCAGGCCTACAAGGACGCCAACGGCGAGTGGCCGGACTACGCCACAGCCCGCGCCATCCTGATGGCCGGCGCCGACAACCAGGACTATGACACCCTCGTCCAGGGGGCCGGTTCCGTCAACGCAGGCCGGGCCACGGCCATCGCAGCCGGCCTGGGCGGCGTCTACTTCACGCCAGAAAGCTGGGCCGCCGGCGACTATCGGGGAACCGAGTACACCGGCTTCGCCAGCATCCTCCATCCCGGGGATAGCGGTACGAAGACCTTTACTGTCTCCAACGTGGCATCCAACGCCGCCGAGATCACGTTCTCCACGGACCGCCTGGTCAAGACCGGCGAATATACGTTCGACTTCACGTCGGAGGATCAGTCGCTGGAGGATGGGGCCTTCACCAAGCCCGACTACATCTTCTGGCTCACCGACCAAATCCCCCAGGGAACCGACCTGATCGAAGTCAAGGCCGTCTTCCCGTGGAACGAGTGGGATCCCGACTACACCTACGAGATTCAGCAGCAGTGGCGGGTTCACGTTCAGGACTGGAAGGACGTGAACGGAGACGGAGACCTTTGGGACGACCTCAACGGCGACGGCGTGGTGAATGAGGACGAGATCGACGCTGGTGAGTACATCCGCTTCACGTACGGCTACAACCGGGGCACCGCGTTGCAGGCTCGAGTGAAACAACCGCTGGAGCGCATGCACGACGGCATCTTTATCTCGCTGCGACATCGAAACGCGTCCGAGGACATCCCCGTCACGCACATGAAGTTCCAGGTGAACTTCTATGAGCACAGCGCATGGGACTGGCTCACCTTGAGCACCGGCAGCGTGACGGCGCCGGCTGAGGGCACTGCTACCTTTGATGCCACGGTAGACGTGCCGGCCAACGCACCCATCGGTGTGTACAACGGCGCCATCATCGCCGCCCAGCCGGACGGGGCAGACTCCGTCATTCCCGTGGTGGTCAACGTGGCGGCCGCTGGCGCCGACTTCCACTTTGGCACGGCCCTGGGCGCGCCGCCGGCCGATACGCCGTATGACAACAGCAGTGTCTCCGGCTACTTCGACTGGTCGTGGCGCGCCGAGTCCGGCGACTGGCGCTTCTTCTTCACCGATCTGCCGGATGACACACCGGATGGCACCATGCTTCTGGTGGGCACGCAGTGGATGAACCCCGAGACGGACATCGACACCCTGGTGATGGGTCCCACCGAAGACTGCTACAGCAACGGTGCGGGATGCAGTTCGCCGTTCCGGGGCTTCCCCGGCGATCCTGACTACTACGGTCCATACACTCTGGATACGCTGGCGGGCAGCAGCGCCAACAACTACGTGGGCAGCGGCGTCTGGCGTTGGGATACCAACACCGGCGGACCACGAGAGCTTGTGGCCGTTGACGCTCAGCCCGGACTGCACCTCATCGCCCTGCACAACGTCCTCTTCGCCGGCCAGGACACGTCCGAGAGCTTTGTCGGCACGGTCGGCACCATCCGCGTCGCGCCGCGTCCCATCTCCATCACCACGGAGACCGACAGCGGCAGCGTGCAGGTAACGGTGCAGTCCTCTCTGGCGTTTGAGGACCTGGCGGCCGAGGGCTGGGGCCTGGGCACGCCGGAGACCTTCGCGGACCAGGTCACCAATCAGGACGATCCAAATGACCCAACAACGGCCAGCTACACCCGCACGGTGACCATCAACCATGCGGCCCTGCTGGACGTGACTACCGGAAACTCGTCGGGTAATGACATCGATCTCTACGTCCTCGATCCCGACGGGAACCTGGCGGGCGCCTCCACAACTTCAACTGCTAATGAGCAAGTTGCGATCCAGTTCCCGCGGGACGGTGAGTGGACCATCGCTGTTCATGGCTGGTCGGTGCCGACTGGCACAGCCACCTTCGACCTGACGATCAACGCCGTGCAGGGCTTCGACCTGACGGTGACCGATCTGCCTGAGGGTCCTTTCGCGCCCGATGAGGAGGTCACCTTCACCCTGAACTACGATCGCGCAATGAACCCCGGCGAGTCGTGGCAGGGCCTGCTCACCATCGGCCCGGGCATGGCCCCCGGCGTGGTGAAGGTACCGGTGACGATCAACCGGGTCGCTCCACCGCCGCCGGCCGGCAGGTACAGCCTGGCCGCCCGCGTGTTCGTGGATTCACGCTGTGACACGTTCTTCAGCAGCGGTGAGGATCGGGCCATGGTCGACGCGCCCGTAACGGTAACGTTCTCGAACGGGGCGACCGTTACCAACAACACGTTGTCAACCGGCCTGGTTCTCTTCACCGGCTATGACATGTCGGACGGGGTCTCGGTCAGCGTGGAGATGCCGGCGGAGTACCATGGTTGGACTCTGGGAGCCTGTCGCAACAGCCCGACTACTCTGGATCTGACCGCCTCGAACTTCGGGCCCTTCCGGTCGAAGTTCGTGACGTTCCGCGCTGAGGTGACGGGCGAGGCTGCCGGCCCGTAGGCAGACGGTCGTGTGTACCTGATCCTTGTGTACTGTCTAGCGTAGACCGAGGGGCAGGTGAGTGTACTCACCTGCCCCTCGCGTTGTTCGCTCAGGAATGAGAATCAAATGAGAATCAAAAAGATCACGCGTTTGCTCCCGCCGGATCCCTTCGACAGGCTCAGGACAAGTGCCAAATCCGGCGGCTTGCGGCCTGGATTTGGCAATCCAGGCCGAGCAGAACAGGCAAGTTGTTCTATCCTGATTCCTTCTCAGGATCTGCGATTTCTGCGGCTCGCTGTTGACGTGCCGGCCATTCTCCACTAGAATACGCGCGGCTCTTGCAGAGACGCCGCCGGATGATCAGACGGCCGCTTATGCACTGCTGTCGATCACCCTGCGCTGGTTCCCCATGCAGCGAACATGACAGCATCTCTCGGAGTCTGTCACAACATGTCTCCCGCTTTGATCCGCTTCCCGGTGTGCTGCTGGCAGCATGGCACCGGGGGAGCGCCAATTATGTAAGGAGGTGATGAATCCTCGAACTGCCCGGATGGTCCTTGTATGCATGCCTTGCTTCGCGTCGTCTTGCTGCACGCTCATACAGAAAATGAAAGGATATCCATGTTGAAGCCCAAGTCGTACCGACTACTCTTCTCACTTCTCATCGTGGCCAGTGTGCTGCTGGCGGGGGTGCTGTTGGTCTCGGCTGCCCCTCCCGCGCCGGCAGCCGGCAAGCTGACGGCCACTCCGCTCACCATTGTGGATACGTTGTCGCCCGATGGGAACGCTGAGCCATGGCCCTACATCGTTCGCCTGGCGGGTGATCCACTGGCGACCTACCGGGGCGGCGTCGCCAGACTCCAGGCGACCAGCCCGCGCGTGACCCGGCAGGCCAAGCTGAACGTCAAGAGCCCGGCCAGTCGGGCCTATCTTGACTATCTGACGAACCGGCAGGCCCAGTTCACCGCACAACTGAC
>JBHHTZ010000041.1:0-13544 GCA_046753605.1 Anaerolineae bacterium | reverse complement strand
TGAACCAGTCTTTCGATGAAGTCTCGGAGGATGGCCGCTGGCTGGCCGGCATGGTCAGCCGGGACGATGGGGCGCAGGTGATCTTCGCCCTCGACCTGCAAAACCTGACCCTCGGCGCCCAGGTCCCTATCTCCGGCCTGTACGCCGGCCCCTGCGAATCCGATCCCCAGTGGCCCGAGGCAGAACCTGACTGGATTGGCGTCTCCCCGTTAGGCAACTACCTGGTGGTGCAATGGGCGCGCGACGGCACAGCGCGATGCAGCGGACTGGAGACCTTCGATCTCCAAACCGGCGATTTCATCGGGCGCGTGTACGACGGCCACCAGCACGGTGATCTGGGCGTGGACTCTGATGGGACAACCGAGTTCTTCATGACTTTCGAGATGGCTGCACCACCGCCTGATAACGACCGTCCTGCTCTTGGCGTGCGCGCACTGCCCGGAACTTCCACTGCGAGCGCGCCGGCCTACGTCCAGGCATTGGACTGGGGCAATGGTGAGCATATCTCCTGTCGTGGACCCACCGGCGTCTGCCTCGTCACCGCCAGCACCTGGGACATCAACGGCTGGAATCCGTTCGAGGGGGAGCTTTTCCTGCAATACACCGACGGCCACGTCCTGCGGCTGGCCCATCACCGCTCCAGCGACTGCGGGTATTGGGTGCAACCCCGGGCCAGCATCTCCCGCGACGGCCGCTACGTGGTGTTCGCCTCGGATTGGGGACAGGAGACGGGCACAGACAGTTGCAGCGGTGGCAACAGCCTGGGAGGGGGCGACCCGTACATCATCGACCTGCTGGCCGGCTCGTCAGACTTCCCCGCCGCCTGCTCTCCCGATGCAGACGGCAACGGGATTGTCAACATCCTGGACATCCAGATCCGCGCTTCTGACGCGAGTTGCCTCACCTACCTGCCGCTCATCGCCGGTTATTGGCATCAGGCTTGGCCGGCCTCCCCGCCGTGAGCATCGCGCAAGTTCATAGTAACGCACGCGGCGAAGCGGAGTGCCGTCAGCCGCTATGTGGCTTAATACGAACCAGCCTTTCGCTTCACTGCTCGTTTTGTGATATACTTCAACACATGGAGGGACACTAAGATGGTCGAGCAGAAGTTAAAGGAACTGGGGCTGGAGCTGCCGGCCCCACCCAAACCGGTGGCGGCATACGTGCCGGCGGTGGAAGTGAACGGATTGCTGTTCACCAGCGGCTCTGGCCCTATCGAATCGGGCGAGATCAAATATCATGGCAAGGTGGGGCGCGACCTCACGGTGGAAGAGGGCTATCAGGCCGCCCGACTGACCATGCTGAACCTGCTCGCCGTGGTGCGGCAGGCGCTGGGCTCCCTGGATCGTGTGGAGCGGGTCGTCAAGGTGACGGGGTTGGTCGCCAGCGCGCCGGGCTTCAACCGGCAGCCCGAGGTAATGAACGGCGCTTCCCACCTGCTGGAAGAGCTCTTCGGCGAACGGGGGCGTCACGCCCGGTCGGCCATTGGCGTCAACGAGCTGCCTTTCGACACCCCGGTCGAGATCGAAATGATCGTCAAAGTCAAGGAGCAGGAGTAGAACGTGGACAAGTACAAGCTGGCAGAGATGAACTGGCCGGAGGTCGAGGAGGCTCTGAGGCAGGGCGTGGACACAGTGGTGGTCACGTTCGGCTCGACGGAGCAGCATGGGCTGCATCTGCCGCTGGCCACGGACTTCTTGTGGGGTGAGGAGTTGGGCGAACGGGTTGCGCGCCGGTTGGGGAACGCGCTCGTGGCTCCGGGTTTGCGCATCGGTTGTTCCGAACATCACATGACCTTTCCGGGCAGCGTCACCCTGCGCAAGGAGACCTTTATCGAGGTGGTGATCGACTACTGTCGGAGCCTGGCCCGCCATGGTTTCCGCGACATCGTCCTGATTCCCAGTCACGGCGGCAATTTCGCCCCGCTGGCGGAGGCGGTCCAGCGCATCGCCGGCCATCTGCCAGACGCGAACATCATCGCCTACACGGACCTGATGGAGCTGATGGGCGCTACAGTCCCCACCTCCACGGAACACGGCGTGACACCAGAGGAGGCCGGCGGTCATGCCGGCGAGTTCGAAACCTCCCTGATGCTGGCCTTGCGGCCGGACTTGGTGGTCATGGATCAGGCGCAGGCCGGCTACGTGGGCGACATGCAGCACGCGGCATCCATCGTCTTCGAGCAGGGCTTCCGCGCCCTCACCGAAAACGGGGTCCTGGGAGACCCCAAAAGAGCCAACGCCGCATCAGGCGAGGCATATTTGGACGTGTTGACAGAGCTGCTCGTCGCGTACGTGGAAGCGTGCCGGCGCTGAGGAATCGGGATTGAATAACTTGCCTGTTCTGCTCGGCCTGGATTGCCAAATCCAGGCCACAATCCGGCGGGAGCAAATGCGTAAGTTATTCGATTCTCATTCCTGGGCAGCACAAACAAGCGGGTAGAGGCCCCCCGGTGAACCTCTACCCGCTCACGACCACGGAGCGATACGCCCCGAAGATCACGACTCAAGTGACCGGCACTTTCTGGTTCATCGGAAAGTGCCGGTCACTTACATCGTGACCCTTCAGCTACCAACTTCCCTCATCCCCGACCACCGTGAACGATCGTCGCCATGGCTGATTCTCCACTGCCGCCGGCGCATCCCAGGCCGGCGGCAGAAACCGACTGCCTGATCCTCGACTGTCAGGTTGAATCACAACGACCGGCGGATACGCCATACCCTGCGCCGCCGGCGTCGACTGCCGCGAGCCCGCCGGCCTGTTCAAGCGCCGGGTCAAAACCAGCATCATGACGCTCATCGGGATGCTGGCCAGCACACCACACACCACCCCCACGACAACCGCCATCGCCTCCGGGCTCAGCCGATGCCCCACACCGACACCCAGGGCAACGGCGAAAGCCACCACACTCAACTGCACCACTTCACGCATTCAACACCCCTCATTCTGAGCACGGCAGCACAGGCAGACCATCCCGCCCCGTCGAACCCGTGCCCACCTGCACCGTAGTCACCACGCTCACTTCACCAGGCGCAACTGCGTGACACGGTCTTGAAAAGCACCGATGAAGCCGCCATCCGTGCCGTTCTTCGCAACAACCTGACCACGTGTTGCCGGCTTTTGGCCGCCCCGAAGCATTTCCACCGTGCGCTCCATCAGTTCGGAGCCGGCAAAAGCCGCCTGGAAGCGGTGTGTCGATCCTTTCAGCACCAGCAGGAAATCCCCACGCCCCAGCAGCTTCTCGGCGCCCGTCTGCTTGAGGCCGCTAGACACCTTGGCGTCTTCGGGACTTGCCACGCTGCCCACGATACGCACCGGGAAATTGCTCTTCACCAGACTTCCGATCACGGCTGTGGTCGGTTTCTGCGTGCACGCCACCACGTGAATCCCTGCCGAACGGCCGCGCTGGGTCAGGCGCGTCAACAGCGTTTCCACGTCGTGGCCGGCTACCAACATGAGATCAGCCAGCTCATCGATGAAACAGACCAGGCGCGGACTGCTCGCTGCCTCGCGGTCCCGCCGCTCCATCAGCCTGACCAGCCACTTGAGAATGGCCAATGCGTCAGCGGCCGTCGTCGCCACGGGTCGCGCGAGGTGTGGCAGCCCCTCCAGAGGCCCGTATCCACGCCCCTTCGGATCGATGAGGACCACCCCCAGGTCCTGCACACTGTGATACCTGGCCAGGCTGAGGATCATCGTCCGCGCCAGAACCGTCTTCCCACTGCCGGTAGTGCCACAGATCAGCGTATGTGCGACTTCCGGGCTGGCGATCCGCAGCAGGATGGGAGCACCTTCGTCGTCAACCCCCAAAATCGCCGTGGCGTGCGGCACATCTGTCACCTCTCCAAAGAGGCGGTCCAGTCTGACCTGGCCTGGCTGATCACGTGGAATCTCCACCTCGATCTGCCCCCCCCGGCGGCAAACCCGCGCGGACGGCGCGCCGAGACTCAGGGCCAGTTCCTCCGCCAGGTTGGCGATGGCAGCAACCTTCGTCCCCCGGGCCGGCAACAGATGGAAACGTACCAGCCGTGGCGTGACCATTCCACCCTGGACGCGGGCCGGCGCCTTGTACGAGGCCAAAACCTGCTCTAGCTTATCTGCCTGGTAATCCAATCTTCGGTGACTCCTGCCCATCCCTATCCCTCCGGACGCTAGGCCGCAAGCTGCCGGATGACGGCCACGACCTTGCCTTGAATGTAAACATCCCGGGGGTCAGCATAAATCGGTTCCATGGTGTCGTTCTCTGGCTGGAGACGAATCTTCTTGCCCTCATGATAGAAGCGCTTCAGAGTGGTTTCGCCGTTCCGTTGGAGCCACACGGCCACCATATCACCGTTGTCGGCATTCTGCTGATGCCGCAGCAGCACAATGTCACCGTCGTTGATGAGCGCATCGATCATGGAGTTGCCCTGCACGCGGAGTGCATACACCCCGTCACGTTCTCTCACGATGTCGCGCGTCAGCCTTACCGTCTCGTGGACTGGGCGGGAAGCGGTGTCCTCCGGTGCTGGGATAGGCTGGCCGGCAGCGATGAAACCCAGCACGTCAACCTCGAAACTACCGGCGTCGAATGGCTGCCCGTCAATGCAGCGCAGCAGCCGTATGGATCGACTCTTGCCACGCTCTCGCCCTATGAACCCTTTCTGTTCAAGCATGTTCAGATCGCGATAGACGTGGTCCTTGGACGTCAGGTTCACGGCTGTGCGGATTTCATCAAACGATGGTGAAAGCCCGTGCTCGAGGTGGTACCGCTCGAGGAAGCGCAGGATCCGGCGCTCATGACCGTGCATTTCGTGTTGGCCCACACTCATGGCAATGCCTCCTTATGAACGATAGAACACACGTTCTGCGCCGATCATTATACCAGAACATGCGTTCTGTGTCAAGGGGGTTCGGGCTGGAATTGGGGGCCAGCGAGAAACTTTAAGGTTTTGCGTTGCACAACTGAACGTGCCGGCACTGAGGCAACAAAAAACACTGCTACGAAAGCAGTGTTTCCTGTCTGAAGCGCCGGGCTTCAGAAGATCAGCCGGAGGCCGGCCAGGGAGCCTGGCTCACTCGATCTACGAAAGCGTCGCAGCCTTGACCTTGTTGAGATGCTTCATGAGCCGCGACTTGCGCCGTGCCGCACTGTTCTTATGAATCACGCCTCTGGACGCCGCCTTGTCGAGAGCCCGACACGCCTGCAGCGCAACCTGCTCAGCCGCTTCAAGCTCTCCCTCGGCGACCAGCCGGCGCGTTCTCTTGACCAGAGTGCGTGCTCTTGTCCGGTATACCCGATTCCGCAGACGTCGCTTCTCGTTCTGTCGCACCCGCTTTTCAGCAGAAAGTGTAGTGGGCAACTTAAAATCCTCCCGTTGTTCCGTCATCAGCAACCAGAGGCCGATGACCGATCTCGATTCTCTACGATTCCGAAGTGTCTTCTCGATAGTCTGGAGTAGGGCGGTCCTTACACCAGCCCAGGGGGACGACCGCAAGAGTTCGCCCCTACGTTTTTAGAAGATACATTCCAACGAGCAATAATACATGAAATCGCGAGATTTGTCCAATCCGGTGAGCGTATCACGCTGGGGACACACAGGCAGGTGAAAGGGGTGCGTCCCCCAAATAGTGGCTGTGGCCGGCTGGTACCTCCTCGCCGTCTACGCCGACGACCCTGCGACGACTGCTCTGGACGAGGGAGCCGTGGCCGGTGACCCCATCGCCTTCACCATCAATGGTCATCAGGCAGTTCCTGTGGGACCGGATGCGGCGCTGTGGAGCGGAGCGGTTGACCGGCTGCACGTGGAGCTGCGGGCCTGCACGCTGGCCGGCGACTGCGACTGCGACTGCCGGGCGACGGTGGCGGACCTGATGCGCCAGGCGCGCAGCTTCGGCATGTCGCGGGGACAGGCCGGCTTCTACCCGCCCTACGACCGGGACGGGGATGGGGAGATTGGCAGCGGGGACTTGCAGGCGGCCGGCGGGTGGCGGGCGAGTTGTCAGGAGAGATGAATCGCTGAAGCGATGTGGGGGTGAAGCCGCTGAAAGGTGGAAAGCACTTCAGCGCTCTCAGCGATTCAGCGGTTCAGAACCCATCGCTCGCAGCCGTTCCACGAATTCGGCATGCTCCGGCGAGGCCAGCCCCTCGCGCAGCACGTCCAGCACGGTAGCCAGCTCGCCGGCCAACAACGCCGCCGGCTCTAGCCACAGCCCTGGAAACACCTCGCTACGCAGCACGCCGGCTTCGTCCGGCTCCAACAGCTCGTAGACCCCCTCCCGCAAGGCGAACCAGTCCACCCGCTGCTCGTACATCTGCACAACCAGATACTCCTGCACGCCGATGCGCTGGTACACGCGCAGCTTCGCGTGCAGGTCGTAGGCCGCGCTGCTGGCGGCAATCTCCACAATGAGCTCCGGGGCACCCTCGACGTAGTCGTCCTCGTCGATACGTGAGCGGCCGCCCAGCGCCGGTTCCAGGCGCACCATGGCATCAGGCTGGGGTTCGTTGTCGTTGTCCAGCCGAAGCGTTGTATTGTCGAGAACCGTGACACCAGACGTAGCGGCTCGATACATGCCTAGCCAGGTTATGGCATCACTGTGAGGACGGCCATGATACTGGGCGTGAACGGGTGTTGCCACGTAGACGACTCCTTCGATGAGTTCGGCTTTCTTGATTTCGGGGTGGGCCTCGTAGCGCCGCTCAAACTCGGCGCGGGACAGGTGGTCGCCCGTGTTGAGAGGCGGCGGCTCGGGCAGCGGCGCCGCGCGAGGACGTGGCGGCTGCCTGGTGGGGCTGAGGGTTGGGGCCGGCTGAAGACTCATGTCATTACCTCCTGACAACGGTGTATCACAACCACCGCAATTATATGGCAGTTCCGAGCAACAGGCAAACCACTTCGGGCTTGGGCTTGCCCGGCTTTGATCGCCGAAGGTCTCCGCTTGATCGCCGAAGGTCTCCACTTGATCGCCGAAGGTCTCCTGACCGAGGCGAACCGGGGGTCTCCGCTTGATCGCCGAAGGTCTCCTGACCGAGCGACGTCCTGAGCCTGTCGAAGGGGCGAATCGGGCTCGGTCAGGAGACCTTCGCCCATCATAGGCATTTCGGGCTTGGTCAGGAGACCTTCGCCCATCATAGACGGTAATGTGCCATTGTCAAGCTACTCACGTGAATGCTTCTAGGGTTTCTCTTGTGACAGGTCAATCTATCCGGCGCGCCCCAATTGGCTTCGCCCCGACGTGTACTGTGACCGTGCCCAGGGCCAGCTTGTAGTACACAACGTCCCGCAGGCCGGCCTCCCGCATCACCTCGGCCAGGTCTGGTGGTGTCAGGAAGGCGCGCACCGACGCCGGCAGGTAGGTGTAAGCGTCCCCCTCGCTGATAAGCCCCCCGATTGCCGGCACCAGTTGACTGAAGTAGATGGCGAACAGCTCGCGGAACAAGGGCGTGGCCGGCTGTGTGATCTCCAGGCAGACCACGCGGGCGCCCGGACGAACCACGCGTCGTTGCTCCCGAAAGCTCTGGCCGATATCGGTGACGTTGCGCATCATGAAGGCGCTGAGGCAGGCATCGAAGGTGTTGTCGTGGAAGGGCAACTGGAGGGCATCGCCGCCGGCGAACTCAATCGGCCGGGCCGGCTGGCTGTTCAGCTTGACCTGACCGACTTGCATCATCGGCAAGGCGAAATCGACGCCCACCACGGTGGCCGAAGGCTGCATCTCCAGCACGGCCAGCGCCAGGTCGCCGGTGCCGGTGGCTAGGTCCAACACGCGGCCATTCGCTGGCGCCCGCGCCTGCTGCGCCGCAAACCGTCGCCAGTTCTGATCCTGCCCGAAGGTCATCAGGCGATTCATCAGGTCGTAACGGCGTGAGATGCGCCCGAACATGGTTCGGACGTAGAGGGGTTTGTCGGAGGGGGTCATTCCTGGCTTCCCATATCACCGCCGCCGTTTCCGTGGCTGTTTAGGTGGAATTACAACATCCTCAGCATCGAACTCTTCCAGCAAATCCACGAGGCGTTGGAGAACTCTGCGGCGTTCCCCTGGCGACAGGTCCTCGAACTCCAGGTCCTCGTCCCAATCTTCCCACTCATCATCCCCAGCGGTCGAATTCGGAAAGTTCATTATGCGCGCAAAGAGGTATAGTGCTGCCATTCCTACTGGCACGGTCACGAGGGTGGCCTGGAAGAGCGTCAACTCGGTGTAGCGGGCGAACAGTGCCCCCACCCCCATGAACCCGGCCACGACCAACACTGTTGCGAAGAGTGTAATCGCTACCATCAGCAAGAGCAAAAGGATACTACCGAGAAAGTTTATCATATCATACCACCTTCCCTGAGACCCTAAAGGTTTCCGGAAACCTTTAGGGTCTGCCCGCGAACCATCACGCCAGCGCGTCCGCCAGGATTTCAATGGGGTGGCGGGCGGTGCGGCCGGCCCCGTGCGCGATCTGCTGACGGCAGGAAATGCCAGCCGCTGCGATGGCGGTAGTTGAAGCTGCGGCGCGAACCGCCGGCAGCAAACGCATCTCGCCGATCTTCATCGAGATGTCGTAGTGCTCCACCTCGAAGCCGAACGAGCCGGCCATCCCGCAGCAGCCCGAATCCACCTCTTCCACCTCGCAGCCCATCAGCCCCAACATGCGCAGCGTCGGCGCAGTGCCGGCCAGCGCCTTCTGGTGGCAGTGGCCGTGGACCAGCACCTTCGCCGGCTTGTTGCCGTTGAATTGCAGGTCCAGTTCGCCCTCGTCCAGCAACTGCGTGATGAACTCCTCGATGAGGAAGCTGTTCTCAGCCACGATGCCGGCCCGTGGGTCGTCCGCCAGTTCGGGGTACTCGTCACGCAGCGTCAGCAGGCAACTGGGTTCGAGGCCGATGATGGGGATGCCGGCCTCGGCGTAGGGCGCCAGCAGATCGATGTTGTGCTCGGCGTTGGCCTTGGCCTCCTTCAGCAGGCCCTTGGAGATCATGGGCCGGCCGCAACACTTCCGGCGCTCCACCAGAATCGGTTCATAGCCGGCGGCTACCAGCACCTTCACCGCCGCCTGGCCAATGGATGGCTGGTTGTAGGTCGTGAAGGTGTCGTGGAAGAGCACCACTTTCGATTGCGGATCGCGGATTGCGGATTGCGGATCGCTTGATCTCCGATCCGAAATCCGAAATCCGAAATCCGAAATGTTGTTCCGGAACCAGACATCGAAAGGTTCGGCGGCGAATTCGGGGATGGGGCGCTCGGCCGCAAGCCCCAGCCGGCCGGCGATGGCCCTGGCCAGCGGATTGTTGGCCAGGAGGTTGGACCAGGGGGCAGTCGCAGACCCCAGCCGGCTCAGCAGATGGATGTTGCCGAACAGGCGCGAGCGGAGCGGTACAACGCCCTGATCGGCGCATTGGGCCAACACCTCCGACTTCAGCTTGGCCATGTCCACCGCCGACGGGCATTCGGCCTTGCAGCCCTTGCACTCCAGGCACAGGTCCAGCACTTCCAACATGCGGTCGCCGGTCAGTTCTGCAAGTGGCAATACGCCGGAGATGGCGGCGCGCAGCGCGTTGGCCCGGCCGCGGGTGGAATGTTCCTCATCCCGAGTGGCCATGTACGACGGACACATGGTTCCGGCGCCGTCTTTGCGGCAGATGCCGATGCCGCTGCACATTTCGACAGCGCGGGCAAAATCGCCCTCGCGCGGATACCGGAAGTGGGTCTGGATGGGAGCCGTGTGATAGTCGGCCCCGAAGCGCAGGTTGTGCGTCATCGGCTCGCCGTCAACCACCTTGCCGGGGTTCATGATGCCCTTCGGGTCCCATGCCTGTTTGACTTGCTTGAACAGGCTGTAGAGTTCCGGCCCGAAGATACGCTCGTTGAACTCGCTGCGCACCAGGCCATCGCCGTGCTCGGAACTCATGACGCCGTCGTATTTCTGAACCAGGCCGCACACCGCGGTGGCGATGGCGTGCATCTTGTTGACTTCGTTGCCCTCTTTCAGGTTGACGAGGGGGCGCACGTGGACGCAGCCGGCGCTGGCATGGGCATAAGCTGCCATTCGCGCGTCGTAGGCGCGGCAGGCATCGCGCACGTTCCGAATGTACGTCGCCAGATGCTCCACCGGCACAGCCGGGTCCTCGATGAAGGGAATCGGCTTGTAGTCGCCGGGGATGCCCATCAGAAAGCCCAGGCCGGCCTTGCGCACGCCCCACACCCGGCCCTTCTCCTCGGCGGTAACAGCTCGCACGACGGCCGTACCGATGTGATTTCGTCGCAGATGAGCGTCCAACTCATCCAGCTTGCTCCGCAACTCGACCTGCGACTCGCCGTAGAACTCAACGATGAGCACGGCCTTCGGGTGGCCTTCGATCCACGTGAGTTGCCGCGCGTACTCTGGTACGTCCCGTACAAGACCGATCATCATCTCGTCGATGAGTTCCACGGCCGACGGATTGCACTCCAAGATGACGGGCGTGGCCTCCAGGGCGTTGATCAGATCGTCGAAATGGACGATGCTCAGAGCGGTCATCGTCGGGCGTGGGACCAGGTTGAGCTTCAGCTCGGTAAGGGCAGCGAAAGTCCCTTCGGACCCAACCAGAAGTTTCAGCAGGTTGAAAGGCTCCTCGCCCCGCATCTGCCGGGCGACTTCATCCAGGTTGTACCCACCCGACCGGCGCCAGTGCTTGGGGAAGTTATTCTGGATAAGCTCCGTGTTGTTGGCGACCAGTTGGCGCACGGCGCGGTAGACAGCGCCCTCCAGGCCGTCTTGCTGCATTCTCGCCTGCACGCCGGCCTCATCCAGCAGCCCAACCCGGGTTGCTGTGCCGTCGGACAGCACAATGTCGGCTTCCAGAGCGTGGTTGACAGGGCGTCCATAGAGAATTGAGTGCGCCCCGGTGGAATTGTTGCTGAAGATGCCGCCCATGGTGGCGCGATTGCTGCTGGCCGGATCGGGACCGAATTGCAGCCCGTAGGCCGCGAGGTGGTTGTTGAGCTGGTCCAGGATGACGCCCGGCTGCACGCGCGCCCAGCTTTCTTCGGGGTTCACCTCCAGGATGCGCTTCATGTACTTCGACATGTCGATGTGAACCGCGTGTCCCACAGCCTGGCCGGCCAGGCTGCTGCCCCCGCCGCGCGGCAGCACGGGTACGCCATGGCGATACGCCACCTCCAGCGTAGCAATCACGTCCTCAGCATGGCGAGGCAACACCACGCCAATCGGCTCGATCTGGTAGATGCTGGCATCGGTGCTGTAGAGAATGCGTGAGTACCTGTCGAAGCGCACCTCGCCCTCGACAACACGCTCCAGATCGTGAAGCATCTCCCTGGTTTCACCCGCCAGCGTCTCATCCATCAGTGCCTGGGTCGCCATTATGTCCTTCCTTTCCAGCGTGCCTACATCCCGTGTGGATCCTCTGTCTCCGGTATTTCCTCTGGGGTCTCCGCCTGCTCTGCCCCCTCAGCCGCCAGTTCTCCCTCAATCGCGGCATCCACGAGCACAGCGTCGGGGCCAATGGTCAGTACAAAGTCGGCTGATGCCTGTCGCGATCGGGTCCCCAGAAGATCACCCTTGCCGATTTCGTAGCGGGTGATTTGGAAGGTCTCGTCGTCAATCTCGTAGTCTCGAATCTCGCCCAATAGCCGGCCCCGGTTGGTCAACACCCGATTTCCGAGAATGCGACGTTTATCCCGAGAGAGTTCTTGAGCCTCGGCCACCTCGTCAATCGGAACGGCTGAAGTTTCTGAATCGACAGTGACCGCGTTTTCCCCGATCGCTTGAACGGCATCCGTGGAAATCACACGATTCTCGCCGAAGAAGCCGCCCTTCCCCAGCCGCAGCCAGCGGGCCTCGCCGGCCTCCGGGTCAACGAGCAGAGCCTCCACCTTGCCCAGCTCTTTGCCTTCGGCGACGCTCACAACCGGCATCCCTTTGATCTCTTTCCACCAGGCCATGCTATCCTCCCTTCGCTCAGTGATCAGTGATCAGTAAACAGTGATCAGTAATCGATTCCCAGCACTGTTTACTGATCACTGATCACTGGTTACTGATGACTGGCTTCATCAGCCGTCATCACCCGAGTCATTCTTTAACGTATGGCTGGCCGTCGGCCGCCGGCGGGATGGCGCGACCGATGATGCCGGCCAGCACGATCATCGTAATGATGTAGGGGGCCATCAGCAGGAACTCCGAGGGGATGGGGACCCGCAGGATTTGCAGCTTGGTTTGCAGAGAGTCGGCGAATCCGAAGATGAGCGAAGCGCCGAAGGTGCCGATGGGATTCCACTTACCGAAGATCATCGCCGCCAGGCCGATGAAGCCCTTGCCGGCGGTCAGCAGCTCGTCGAAGCGACCGACCGTGCCGATGGTGAAGTAGGCTCCCCCGAGGCCGGCCACCATGCCGCCCAGGATAACAGCCACGTACCGCGTTCGATACACATCAATACCCAGCGTATCGGCCGCGCGCGGATGTTCGCCGACGGCGATAGTGCGCAAGCCCCAGCGGGTATAGAACAATCCGACGTGGATCAGTGCAATTGCCAGGAACATCAGGTAGAGGATGGCATTGCCCTCGAACAGGATAGGTCCCACGACGGGGATGTTGGATAGCAACGGGATCGGGATGGGCTTGAGGACGCCAGAGTTGTTCAGATGCTGGTATTCGGGCTGCACCAGGAACCGGGACGTCAGGTAGCTGGTGAGGCCGGCAGCGAAGATGTTGATGACCGTACCGCTGACGATCTGATCGACGCGGAAGCGAATGGACAACCAGGCATGCCACAGCCCCATCACGGCGCCCGTGAGAATGGCTGCCAGCAACCCAAGCCACAGGTTGCCGGTGGCACTCCCAACCACCACAGCGACAAATGCCGCCGACAGCATCATGCCCTCGATGGCGATGTTGATCACGGCCGCTCGCTCACACAGCACGCCGCTCAAGCCGCCCAGGGCGATCGGGACCGATCGCTGGAGCGTAGCCTGGAGCATACCGACCAGATTCAGGGACTTGCCACGCGCAGCCCACACCAGGAAAGCGAAGATAAACGCCAGGAATACGAACAGGAACACCAGGTTCAGCCACTTGCCAAGGCCCCGGGCGAACTGGGACAGGCCGGCGGCCAGGCAAAAGCCGGCCATCAGATAGAGCGTCGTCTGGGTGGGTAGGACCCAGGGTGGCAACTTGATGGCCACCGTCGCGCGACCAGGATTCAGAATGAATTTCGTCTTCTGGTCTGGCTCAAGGCCCTTGGCGAAAACGAACAGGATGACCAGGCCGGCCAGAATAAACGCGCCGGCCAGAATCCGTTCGCGCGTTACCAGCTTCCCTTGCGGTCGAATTGCCTGTACTGCTGTTGTCATAGTCTATCCCACTGAACTCCCAGTGACCAGTGATCAGTATTCAGTAATCAGTATTCAGTACCTGATCACTGATTACTGATCACTGATCCACTGTTCACCGATGCCCTGCGCGGCGGCGGTCAGGAGACCTTGCCGAACGGACCAATTGACAATTGACAATTGACAATTACCAATTGACAATTATGATGCTGCCCTGTGCGGCGGCGGTCAGGAGACCTTGCCGAACGGA
>JBHHTZ010000040.1:0-13693 GCA_046753605.1 Anaerolineae bacterium | reverse complement strand
ACCTCACTGCTGCACCTCCACACCCAGTACCTGCCGGTTCGAGACGCCGACGTCACGCCCGAGCGGCTGATGATGTACGAAATGTTTACCGGCAACATCGGCTCTACGGTGCGGGCGGAATACCTGCCGGCGGCCGTCCAGCCGCGACCGTGGACGTCGGCGATGCTGACCAGCGGCGGGCCTGCCCGCCTCGTTGGAGCGTCCAGCGCCGAATTGTTGGGCCGAGGGCCGGCCTCCCAGCAGTGGCAGATCACCGTCGATGAGCCGCGCGACGTGGTCTTTCCCACCTACTGGTTCCCCGGCTGGCACGCGAGCATCGACGGTCAGCCGGCGGAGACAGCGGCGCAGCCGAATCACGGCGGCATTCGCGTGGCGATGCCGGCCGGCACGCATCACGTGAACCTTGCCCTTGGCCGCACGCCGGTGCGCCGGCTGGCCGATCTCGCATCGGCCTTCGGCGTGCTGATCCTGCTTGCGCTTCTGGCCCGGCGTGGCCTGTCAACGCCGGGCCTGCGCGCGGCCGCCGCGATGGCCGGCGTTTTAGTGGCCGTTGGTTTGGTGTTGGCAGCCACATCGGCTTTAGCCGGCCCGGTCAACGGCCCCCTCACCATGGACTTCAGCCAAATGCCCTACCTGCACCCCAACCCCGGCGGGGTCCGCCTGGCCGGCGGGCTCCGGCTGCTCAGCTATGAGTTGAGCACAACTGAACTGGAAGCCGGGCAGACCCTGGACATCGAAACAAACTGGGGTACGATCTCACCAGACGCCGTTTGTGCGGAAGGGCGGGGGAGCAGAGGGGTGAGAGGGAGACAGGGAGAAGGGGTGACAAGGGGGCCTCCCCCCCTCTCCGCCTCCCCCCCTCTCCTTGTCTCCTCGTCTCCCACGCTCCCCTGCGCCCCTGCACCCGTGCTCGAACTGGCGCTGGTATCGCCGGCGGAGGTTGTGTTTCACGTGCCGGCTGTTCTTGCTGAAACCCGCTTCAGCCCGGAGGGAAACACCGCGCTCAGGCTACGTGTTCCCGACGATGTGGCCGCCGGCATCTATCTGCCGCGCCTGCGTATTGTGAATAATAGCGAAAAGTCGGCTAATCGTAGCCCAAACGACGCCCAAAACCGCGTTTATTACTTGCAGCCAATCCGAATTAGTCCTAGAATTATAGCCCTTGAGCAGTCAGCGTTGCGCATTGCGGATGTCGCCAGTCTGGGGGCGTTCGACCTCCGCCAGATTTCGCCAGAACTTGTCGAGGTCAACATGACGTGGTGGGCCAGGCAGCCGATACCTGCCAACTACGTGACCTCGGTCCGGCTGTGGAACGAGCTTGGCGAGATGGTCGCCCAGAAGGATGCGCAGCCATGCTACGGCTTCTGCCCTACCAGTCTCTGGGAGCCTCGTGTTCCGGTGCGCGACCGGCGATGGCTGGACCTGCCGGCAGGGACGCCGCCAGGCTCGAATTACCAACTGGAAATCCTGCTCTATGAGCCGGCGAGCCTGGCTTCGCTGGGCAGCGTGCGGCTCAACAATATCACCCTCGATCAGATCGCCGTGAAGCGCGATGTTGTGCCCCAGTTCGCTTTTCCCGACGGTCTGACAATCGCCGGCTTCGACACCGGTCGAGAGCGTGCTGAACCGGGCGAGCAGGTCCCTGTTCGCATAACATGGTGGTTACAGGAGCCGCTGGAGCGAGTCCCCCCGCTTCGGTTGCTGCTTCTGGACCTGGCCGGGGAGCAGATCGTGCACGCGCAGCCGGTGCGTGTGCTGGCCGGCGTGCCGGCCTCGCGCTGGCCTCTGGGAGCGTACGTCGCTCAGAGTTACCGCGTGTCCCTGCCCCGCGATCTGCTCCCCGGCCAATATCAGATCGCCGTCGGCCTTGAAGATGCCGGCGGCTGGTTCGCCCCAAATATCTTCCTCACAGTCACGCCCTCCACGCGCAGCTTCGAGCCGCCGGCGCTGCAACACACGCTGAATGTGGACTTCGGCGGACAAGTCCGGCTGCTGGGCTATGATCTGGAACAGGACACTAACGCGCTCTCCCTCCACGTCGCCTGGCAGGCCCTGAACGACATCGAGCACCGTTACAAGACCTTCGTCCACCTCTTCGACCCCGCAACCGAACAGATCGTTGCACAGCGCGACGCCGAGCCGCTCGCCGGCGAGCGCCCCACGTCTAGCTGGATCGCGGGCGAGGTCGTCACGGACGATTTCCGCATCTCTACAGCCGATGTGCCCGCCGGCGCCTACCGCCTGGCCATCGGTCTGTACGACCCTACGACAGGTGATCGGCTGCCGGCGGTCGGACCCGATGGTGGCCGGCTGCCCCAGGATCGCGTGGTGCTGGAAGGGGCTGTCACAGTGGTGCGATGACCCCGGACGGATCAGGGGAAACTTCTCCTGTGGATCTCACGAGGTCACTCTTGAGTCCACGGTTTGCCAGCCGGCTCTTTCCGACGTACAATTGGGCTGGTTGGAGCGAGAGGTGGTTAGTTGACTGCAAGACCCGACTGTGAGGTGCACAATGGCTCTTCCGTTTCCCGGCATGGACCCCTATCTGGAGGCACCGGACATCTGGCCTGACTTCCATGACGCACTGGCAGCAGAAATCAGAACGGAGTTGAACACCAATCTGCCCGAACCTTACTACGCCCGGCTGCAGATGCGGCCGGAGCTCGGTGTGATCTTGGGCGAGGGTGTGCCCCGGCGAATTGTGCCAGACGTCGTCGTGGTGAGTCGTCCCGTAGAATCCGGCCCTGGGACACTGGTTCTTGATACTCCTCGGACTCAGATTACCGAGCCGGTCCATGTTACCGTCCGAACCGATCCAATTCGGCATCATTTTGTAGAAATCAGGGATGCCGCTCGCGGCCACAAACTGGTCACACTCATCGAAATTGTCAGTCCTTCTAACAAGAGCGCCGGCCCGGACCGCGAGGCTTATCAGGAGAAACAGCGCGAGGTCCTGCGCAGCGATGCCAACCTGATCGAACTGGATTTGCTGCGGGTGGGTCGTCGGATCCTGCCGTACGCCGATCTGTACGAAGTCGTCGAGCAACTGCGGCCGGATTATCTGATCCTGGTGAATCGTGCCCCTGGCCGACGCGGCACGGTGACCGACTACGAGCTGTATCCGGTCGCACTCAAGGAGCCTTTGCCGTGCATCCCGGTCCCGCTCCGAGCCGGCGAGGAAGATGTGCCGCTGGACCTTCAAGTCATGGTGAACCGGGCCTACGCCGGCGGCCCCTACCGTCGCATGGTTGACTACACCCAGCCCCCCGATCCCCCACTGTCCGAGGAACAGGCGGCTTGGGCCAGGGAACTGTTGAGCGCCGTCGGCTTGCGCTAGCCGGCGCGCCGTTCACCTTAATCGCCTGCTCCAGCGCCGCCAGCCGCGCTTCAAGATCGGCGTTCTGCTGCTGAAGCGCCTCGATCTGCGCTTGCTGCTCCTGCACAATCTGAGACAGCCCCTGAATGGCGGCCAGGGCGACCCCATCCGCGTCCACCGTGCTGATGTGTCGGTCGTCTTCGCCAACGCCGAAGGCGACATAAAAATCCTGGGCCATCGGACCGATGTGACGGATGGACGGATCCTGGCTCTTGTAGTTCCAGGTCTGGACAGGGATGGCTGCCAGACGCGCCAGAACATCGGTCCCATCCACCGGCACGAAGTTCGCCTTGGCGTCGCGGGTGCTGAGGACCGACCAGGCGCTGGCGCCGGGGGCCAGTCGCACGCCGGCGGAGGGCAGGCCGGCGCCGGTGATGGCAGAGACAAACCGCACGCCCCCCGTAGCGCGTACGGCAAACTCCCTGGCGGCCACCGAGTCGAAATCGAAGGGGCTGGAATCGGCGAAGAGGAAAGTGCCGTGGTCGCTCGCGGAGACCTTAGCCTGCCGGCCAGCCGCGAAGCTGTAGTCGCCGCCGGCGGTGTTGTTCTGGCCCCCAGGAACTGAGGCGCGGTTGCCGCTGGCCGTGTTGGCGATGCCCCCGCCGACGGTGGCGTGCTCGCCGCTGGCGATGTTGGCAATGCCACCGCCCACGGTGGCATACTGACTGCTGCCGGCCACGTTGTTCGATCCCCCACCGACGGTTGCGCCGAAGCCGCTGGCCCGGTTTGTCTGACCACCCGCCACCGTTGCGGCGCGACTGGTGGCGCTGTTAGCCTCGCCTCCGCCCACCGCGCCAAAATCGGCCGTCACCTGATTGGCCGCCGCACTCCGCCCTCCGCCGGCAATGGTGGCCCCCACGACGCCGGCTCCCAGGCTGTTGCCGCTGTAGCCGCCGATCAGGTTTGGGCTGAAGCCGAACGTCGCGTCCGAGGCCGGCTCAACTCGCAGCGCCCGCTGGTTGTTCACCCGAATCTCGAGGGCGACGTCGTCTGTCGTGCCCAGGAAGTTGGTGGCCGGGTCCGTGCCGGCGTTGCCCGTGAGGCTCCAGCCATCACCCGCCGGCCCGGTCCAGACGCCCTCCTGGCCCCAGTGAAACGCGACCAGGGTGAGGTCTTGCACGTCGATTTTGCCGCTTCTATCCACATCGCAGTCGGGGTCGTAGGCGGTGTCGAGATTGTTACACCCCCCGCTGGATGTCTGTTGCGGTCCCACAGCGCCGGCTGCTCCGCCGGAACCGACAAGCAACGCCAGGCACAGCACGATGCCGAGAAGTCTCCAGCATGACATGGTCTACATCCTTTCGTTCATGTTTACTGCGTACTGCGCAAGCCAACTTTGCGAAGGTTCAGCGACAACCTCGTGGCCGTAGGCGCCTTGTTTGGCTGACAACGATACAATCGCCACGGTCACGTGAAACGTTCGCAAGGTTTGCCGGAAACACGCAGTACGCACTACACTACAAACGAAAGCCCGTGGTGTCCGTCCGCACCCCGGGCTTCCGCCAATGTAACTCCGCTACGTTCCGCTCTACGGCTTGGTCAGCTCGCGATATGCCTTGCGGAACCGGTCGTAAGCCAGCTTAAACTGACCTTTCTGGTAGTGCTCGATGGCTGCCAGACGCTCCGCCTCGGCGTTGTTGAGGTTGCCGTTGGCGTTCCTGGTCATGTCGATGGCGCTCTTCACGGTGTCGCTGACCACCTCCAGGAGCCCGCAACTGGCGATGCGGCCAGATGAGAACTTAACGCTCGGATCGTTCTCCTCGGCAGCGCTCAACTGCTGCACCCCTGCGATGCAGGTCGAATTGGGCAGTTGGAACAGTGCAACCGCGTCGTCCGTTTCCGAGGCCAGGTTGGCCTCGATCCGCGAGCGCAGGTTGAGGTTTCGGAAGTGGAAGAGGAAGTTATCGGTGTAGTTCAGCCTGTTCCTCAGATTGTTGTCGTGCATGGCGAGCTCGGCGTGGAGAATTCGCACATTCTGGCGGCTGGCCTCGAGCTCCGCGGCATCGATGCGTCCGATACAGAAGTTCAACCCTTCGTCCACAGCACTGGCAGCCAGCGTGATCCCTTTGAGGACAGCCCAACCCAGACAACCAGGCAGGTTGGACCCGCCTCCGAAGGGTGCAGCCACCACGAAAAAGGTCCCCTCACAGCCCGCTTCGTCTGCAAAGTCGTCAACTTCCTTGGCTATTGCGGTCAGGATGAGCGTGGTGAGCGTGGCCGGATTGGGGAATCGTGTCTCCGGGCATCCGACGCTGGTCGGGTAGTTGGGCGCCGGCAGGTCCCCCAGCGCGGTGTTTGTGTTGTCATGGTTCTGGTGCGTGATGCCGGGCGGGGGCGTAGTCACCGGCGTCGGCGCCGGGATGAGGCCGATGGAAGATGGGGGTGAGGTGGAGCCGGCGTTGATCGTGACGGCGTTCGGTGCTGGACCGGCCGGCTGGTTCTTCTCTGCCGGCTCCACGGCCGCCGTACGAACAAGCACCTTCAGGGTCTCGATATCTGCCTTGAAGGGTGCGTACGCTTCACCAAACGTGTTCCGCACGATGGACAGTTGCTCGTAGGTGAGGCTTTGGATCAACGCCCGGCTCATCAGTGGGGGCGGCTCCTGACCAGTCGCCTGCGCGTAGGCCTCGGCATAAGGGTACAGCGCCTCAATGGCATCAGCCAGGTCGAGGAGATCGCGGCGGAATGCCTCCATCTCTTCGGGATTGGGACTTTCCCCGGTGGTTTGCACGTTTCCCAGGCCGGCCAGGTTAGCGGGAATCCCGTTGGCCGGAGTCATGGGAACGGACTGGCTGTTTGTGTGGCCGGTCGGCAGCCCGGTGGGGCTCTGATCAACACCGGGCGTCGGCGTCGCGATGGTCGTGCTGCGGCCGGCAGACGTGGCCATGGGCATCAAAACAACGATCGCCAGGATGGTAATGACGAGTCCGAATCTCAGCCTGCTCATCTCGTATCTCCCTCTGGAATCTCACGCTTCTCAGCTTGACGGCATTAGACCCTAAAGGTTTTCAAAACCTTTAGGGTCTCACTGCCTCGCGGTACGCTTTTCGGAAGCGGTCAAAGGCCAGCTTCCACTGACCGTTCTTGTAGTGCTCAATGGCTGCCTGGCGTTCGGCTTCGGCATTGTTGACGCTCAGGTTGGTGTTCTTCGTCATGTCGATCGCGCTCTTCACGGTGTCGCTGACCACCTCAAGCAGACCGCAGCCGGCCAGGGCCTCCGGCGCTAACGGATCGTAGCTTGCATTCGCCGGATTCGCTGTCAGCTCTTCTAGCCCCGATGAGATGCAGAACCTGCGAGGTAGCGCCAGCAGCACGTGTGGGTTGTCATCGGGCGAAGCCAGGTTGGCCTCGATGTTGAGTCGCAGATTCAGGTTCCGAAAATCGAACAGGAACTGGTCGTCCGAAACCATCCGGCTGATGAGGCCCTGATCGTGCTCGTGGAGAGAGGCGTGCAGGATTCTCGTGTCCTGGTAGATGGCTTCGATGCGAGCAGATGTGGCGTTGCCGTTGCAGTACTGGAAGCCGGCCTTCACATCTTCGGTCAGATTCAAAACAAACTTGAAGCCCGCCGCGATCCAGCAACCAATCGGGTCTTGCGCGTTTGCGCCGGGGCATGTGACTGTCTTTTCCTTGCACCAGGTGTCCAGACCGATCTGTACTGCCTTCAGAGCATCGACAGCGACCATCATGCCGAACAGGACCTCCGTGGAATAGCCCTTTTCAGGACATCCCACATCTGTCGGCCACCCCGGTGGGAACAGGTCACCTGTGGTGTTGTTTGTTTGCTCCTGAGTTGTCGAAGTGTGCACGATACCGCTGAGGTCAGGCGTGGGCGTGGGGACGCTTGGGAAAGAGTTCGGCGCCGGGTTGCCTGTGCGCCCCGTCTCGACTGCTGGCTGGCGGGAGGCCAGAGCCTGCGCCGTCGCTGTCTCGATGTCGGATCTCAGCGCGTTCAGGTCCGTGCCGGCCTCCTGGAACGAGCGCTGGTACAGATAGAGTTGCTCAGGCGTCATCTGGCGGATGTAGAAGCGTGCCTTCTTCAGAGCGAACTGGGCATCGCTTTGGTATATAGAAGCAGTGGGGAGCGTGTTACTCAATGCTTCGAGTTCGTTCAGGAAGTCGAACAGTTCACGCCGGAAGTGCTCCATGGCCTGGGCATCGGGAACATAGCCGGCCCCCGCCTGGCCGAATATCCCTTGTGGATCGGCGGTTCCCCCAGTCACCGTGGACATGTCTACACACACCACGTTGTCGCCACGCTGTGTGGGCTGGCCGGCGCGATCACCGGTGGTCGGGGTTGGTGTGCTGGTTACGGCCAGACCACGGTCGGCCGAGGTGGATATGGGCAGCAGTGTAGCCAGCGCCAGCACGGCTACAGCAAAAACCATGACGAAGCGCAGCCTGTTCATGTTGTGTCCCCTTTCGCGTGCTTTTCGCGCGTCCGCAAGAATCTTATCTCATGTCGATACAGGTGGGGTCGGGAACCATCTTTGGGGCAGGTACCAGCAAGCCCGGCTGCCACCGTACCAGCTCTGTTGCCTGGGCAAGCTGTGTGCCAGCCGGGGGCGATTCGCAGGGTTATGAAAGGGCATTAGCGATGTGATGTCAATCGATAGAACGAGAATAACGCGCTAAAGATACGGTCCTTGACGCGATAAATACACAAATTTGCTAGAAAATTGTTTCTGGGCCCGTATCTCGGCGATCTTATTCCCGTTATATATCGCGCAAGCTTACGCATGATGAACGCGTGGCTGGTTCTGCTGCGCTTTGCCCCTGGCTGTTGGCGTAATGGGGATCCTTCACAATCAACCACAATCAACCTGCCCCTTGCACGATCCACCTGATATACAATCTCTGACGGGTGAGGGCAGCCTGTACTCGGTAATCGAGAGACCGATTTGGCCTGCTGACTGCGCCGCTGTTGTTGAGGAGAACGCACAATGCCCCCCACACAATCGATTGAACGCAACGCGCGTCTGAGTGCACGTATTGCCATGGCCGCGTTGACCGCCCTGGTGGCGTTCGCCAGCCTCATCGCGCTGTTGAGTTTCAGGCCGGCGCCTGTGAAGGCCCTGCCTGCCGAACCGTCCCAGGTGGCGACGAGCAGCCGCGTGCCGGCTGACGCGTCCTATATGGCAGCCACGAGCGCGGCGCGGCCGACAATGAAGGAGCGGCCGGTTGAACGCTTCCAGGCCGTCGTTGATCTCATGGCGGCGAGCACTAAGGCCCAGGCTGTTCCCGAAGTGGTGGAGCAGACGTCAAGTTCTACGCCCAGGTTACAAGTCGATCCCGTCAACAATCTGGATGGCGCTCCCAGTGACACCACACCGAAAATCGTTGCCCTCCTGGCCGTAACCGACACGACCACGACGATAACTTCCGACGATCCCGACCCATCAGTGGCTGGACAGTCGGTAGTGGTACACTATACGGTGACTCCCAATGACACTACAAGCGAAACCATCGACGGGAATGTGACAGTCACCGACGGCACCGACAGTTGCTCTGCGAGCGTGGCGGCTGGTCAGTGCACTTTGACGCCCACCACCGCCGGCCCCAAGACTCTAACGGCCACATACGATGGTAACGCCAGCTTCAACGGCAGCTCTGGTGCCACGTCTCATCAGGTAAACAGAGCCGATACCACGACAACCATCCTTTCAGACGATCCAGACCCATCCACTGTAGGCCAGCCTGTGACTGTAACTTACAGCGTAGCTGTCGTCGCTCCGGGTAGTGGTACACCGACAGGCATTGTTACAGTGAGTGATGGGCAGGGCGCGACCTGCATTGGGACTGTGACAGCCGGTGAGTGTACGCTGTCCCCCAATTCTACCGGCCTGAAGACGCTAACGGCCATCTACAGCGGCGATGCGAATTTCAACGGAAGCTCCGACACCGCCTCGCACGAAGTATCAAAGGCCGAGTCCTTTACGAAGCTGGAGATCCCTGGGACATCTGTTTTTGGCGAGACAATTATCCTCACAGCCACTGTCACGTCAACGCTGGCGATCACGCCGACGGGAGCAGTATTCTTCAACGACAATGGTGTGACGATCGGAACCGGCAGCCTGAATGCATCTGGTGTGGCAACGATGACCACCTTCGCCTTGGCAGCCGGCCCTCATCCGCTGACGGCCGTTTACCCGGGTGATGAGAATCACAAGTCCAGCAGCTCGATCAACACAACGGGCATACTGACCCAAACGGTGGAGCGGGCAGTTACGGCGATAACCATCGACCGTGGTTTCACAATCGACGCCAACAACCCGGTATTCGGCCAATCCCTCCCCTTCACCGTGACAGTGGCGGTGAGTGAGACGAACTTCACAGCCGGCGCCGGCACGCCGACCGGCAATGTCATTTTCAACGACATTTTCACCGATACGAATGGAACGACGGTCACGACGACGCTGGGCTCTGGCCTCCTGGACGGAGATGGCGTGGCGAGCTTCTCAGCGTCCGATTTCGAGGTGGGTGAGCACACGATTCAGGTCATCTACGAGGGTGACGCCAACTTCAAGCGCAGCGAAGCACGAACAACCTTCGATGTGAGGAAGGCGAAGACCACCATAGCTGTGACAGATAGCACTGCCAATCCATCGCGCTTCGGGCAGTCAGTCACATTCACGGCCGTCGTGTCTCCGACGTTGCCCGGTCAGGGGGAACCCAGAGGCAAGGTCTTCTTCCAGGTTGATTCGACGCGGGTCTTCACAGGGGTACTGGGGTTCTCAAGCCCGGGCGAGGTGCGCTGGAGCTCCACACCTGGTGATTCCACAGAGCTTGAGGTTGGCCCTCGCAGCATAAAAGTCTTCTACAGCGGCGACAACCACTTCCTGTCCAGCGATAACACTGCCTCACCGTTCAGCCAGACAGTCAACAAGGCCAATACCACTGTGCGCGTCACCTCTCCCCTGACCACAACGACCGTTGGACAGGAGGTCACCATCAACGCGGTTGTGCAGGCCGTGCAGCCGGGTTCGGGCACGCCTACCGGAAACGTGAACTTCAGGGTCAATACCCCGACGCCATCGATTCACACGCTGGCTTTGCCGTCGGGCAGCACATCGGTCTCCTTCAAGACGAAGGATCTACCTATCGGCTCCCCCACCGTCGATGTCTGGTACCTGGGCGATAGCCATTTCAATCAGAGTCCAACAGAACAGGTGACTCAAAATGTGGAGAAGGCGGACAGCGAAACGACCCTGGAGTCCTCCCTCAACCCTTCGGTCTTCGGCCAGACGGTCACCTTTACAGCCACGGTGGAGCCGGCCGGCGTTGGCCTATTTGCCCCGATTACGCCCACGGGAACTGTTACTTTCACCTTCGGAACAGTTGTCGTCGTGACGCGAACGCTGGATTCCGCAGGCGTTGCGACCGTCGTCACCAGCACACTCCCTGTCGGTTCGCACGAAGTCAAAGCCGAATATGCCGGCGATGCCAGCTTCAAGCCCAGCGAGAACAGCCTGACTCAAACGGTGACCAGCCTTGGCACCACGACAGTCCTGGCGAGTTCGGCCTCGCCGGCCAACACATCCGAGGTTGGTGACAGCGTCACCTTCACGGCTACGGTAACGACCACGTTGGGCATCACGCCCACCGGCGCCGTCGCCTTCCGGGACGGCGGCAGTGTTCTCGCCACGGTCACACTGAATGCCTCTGGCGTTGCGACCGTCACTACCTCCTCTCTCGCTGCCGGCACACATTCCATCCTGGCTGTCTACAACGGCACGTCCAACTTCGGATCGAGTTCCTCGGACAGGATATTCCACACCGTGACGGCCGCGGCCAGCGGCACCCTGCTGGTGCAGTCTGCCTCGACGTCGGTGTTTGGCCAGACCGTCACCTTCACAGCGACCGTGTCGGCAGCATCCGGCACGCCAACAGGTGACGTGACGTTCAAGGATGGCGCAGCTACACTCGGCACAGCCACACTGGACGGAACAGGCCAGGCCACTTTTTCCACGTCCGGCCTCGCTGTTGGCTCTCATCCTTCTATTACGGCCGTCTATGGCGGCGATGCCAACTTCGCCGGCAGCACCTCTGCGCCTGTCTCTCACACGGTGAACCAGGCAAATACCGTCGTCACGATCACCTCCGACGTTCCTGACAGCTCGGTGGTGGGGCAGCCGGTGGTGGTGCAGTACAGCGTGACAGCCGCACCACCTGGCGGCGGCACGCCCACGGGCAATGTGACGGTCAGCGACGGATTCGGGGCAACGTGCATCGGGACCGTTGCAGCGGGAACCTGCACTCTGGCGCCGGCCACAACAAGCGTCACGCAACTGACCGCCACTTATGCCGGCGACAGCAACTTTAACGGCAACTCGGACACCGAACCGCACACGGTGAACGCGGCCAACACCACCACGTCCGTGACCAGCTCTCCCAACCCATCGCTGCTCGGCCAGAACGTCGCCATCAATGCCACGGTCACGGCCAACGCGCCGGGCAGTGGCACACCTACGGGCAACGTGACTTTCAAGGATGGCGCTACATCCATCGCCGGCTGCTCGCCCGTTTCGCTAAGTGGCGGGTCCGCGACCTGCAACACGTCCGCCCTCACTCTCGGCCTGCATACCCTCAACGTTGACTACGGCGGCGATGGTAACTTCAACACGAGCTCCGGCAGCACATCCCACACGGTCGGCGACAAGCCCACGGACCTGGCGGTGACGAAGACGGACTCACCCGACCCGGTAAACGCCGGCGATGATCTGACCTACATCGTCACTGTCGCTAACAACGGGCCGGAGGACGCCACTGCCACCCTCGTCGATACGCTGCCCGCCGGCGTGAGTTTTGTGTCGGCCACGCCCGGCGCGCCGACCTGCACCCAGGCGGCCGGCATCGTTACCTGCAACCTGGGCACTGTTGCCAAGAATGGTGGCAGCACCATCGTCACCATTGTCGTCAACGTGCCCCTGGCCACGCCGGCCGGCACGGTGCTGGTCAACTCGGCCACTGTGACCGGCAGCCGGCCCGACTCCGACCTGTCCAACAACACGGCCACCCAGGAGACGACCGTATTCCGGTCGCCGAGGGTGCTGGGCGACTGCAACGGGGATGAAGCCGTGGATCGCAACGACATCTTCTCCATCGTGCGTGACATCTTCGACCCTCTCTTCCCCGGGACTGCCGGCTGCGACGCCAACGAGGACGCGAAGGTAGATGCCGGCGACGTCCCGTGCACGGCGCTGATCATGGGGGCCGGCCCTGGCGTGTGCGGCGCCGGCCAGGGCATGGGGGCGGTCACGGCATGGGACATGATCTTCGGCCTGGCCGGAGCGACCGCAGGGCCGGCGCTGTCCATGCCGGAGGAGGCGCCGGCAACCGGCGACCGTCTGACCGTGCCCATCAGCTTCGCCTCCAATGGCCACCCGATCACCAGTCTGGTCTTCTCGGTGGACTACGACGAGAGATGGTTGTCCTTCGATCCAACCGATCGCGACGGGAACGGCATTCCGGATGGCGTGATCCTCAACCTGCCGGGCGCGTTTGAGGCGCGGGTCACTTTCGATGGCGAGGACGCCGGCGGAGAGCTGGACATCTTTGTCGCCGACATCACGCCGCCGCTGAGCGCGGTGGCGGATGGGATCGTCGGGTTTGTAACTTTGAACGTAGATCAATCGCGGGCGACGGCGGAGCGGGCGGTGCGCTTCTCGGTGGAGCCGGCGGCTTCCTTCGGCAACACGTTGGGCCTCAGCGTGCCTGGCACGGCGACGCCGGCGACGGGCCGGCAGCAGTTGTACCTGCCGCTGGTAGTGCGGTGATTGGGCCGACGAATGAATTCGCCGGCTGCTACGGAAAGTGCGTTAGAAACGCACTCTTCCGACACCCGGCCAATCGGGTTTGACAGATTCCATGTGGCCGGCGGGCAACTCACCGGTCGCGCGCCACGCCTGGCCGCGTTTGTGGTGTTGATCGGGTTGCTGAGCACGGCGCGCGCGACTGCAAGTTTTGTAGTGACGACTTCAGTCGTCCATAGAGCGGCTGAAGCCGCTACTACGAAGGGGGCCGTAGTGTTCAACACCGCTGAAGCGGCTACTACGGGCCGCGCTAACCGGCCAACGATGGAGCTCAAGAGGATCGTCCGGGTATTCTCAACTGCCAATTGCATCTCACCCTGCGTGTACATGTCATTCCGAACCGGAGGTGAGGAATCCCTGAGGCCATACACAACAAGGTTGAATTCGCTGGAGAAGAAACCGGTTTTCTTTTCAACGACGGCGACTCACTTGCCAGCGAGACCTGGCCTTTCTTGCAGGGTAGCAGGGATTCCTCACTCCGCTGGCGCTCCGTTCGGAATGACAT
>JBHHTZ010000039.1:0-13728 GCA_046753605.1 Anaerolineae bacterium | reverse complement strand
CTGACCACTGATCACTGTTCACTGATCACTGTTCACGCAGCGCCTGCAAAACCTGTCGCGGCCGCAGCACCTGCCCATACATCAGCATCGCCGCCCGGAAAATCCGCGCCACCAGCCAGACGCTGCCGGCCAGGCTGGCGATGATCAGCCCCAGACTGGCCAGGAGCTGCCAGGTCGGCACGTCGGTCAGCGACATGCGGAAGAGGGCGACCATCGGGCTGGTCAGTGGGAACAGGGTTAACGCTACGGCCAGGGGGCCATCGGGTTTGTCTACCAGCATGCCCAGCAACCACAGCGGAGCCAGGCCCAGAAAGCCCAGGACGCCGGCCAGTTGCTGCGCCTGCTGGCTATCGCCGGCGATGATGCCCAGCCCCGCGGCCAACACAGCGTACAGATAGTACCCCGACACGCCCAACAGCAGTCCCCAGGCCAGTGCTTCCCAGGGGATACTCAGGCCTTGAAGTTCGGCCGATCGGGATAGGGCCAGGCCGACGGCGATGCCGCCACCGATGGCCCAGACAGTGACCTGCGTCAGGCTCAACAGGCTCATGCCCAGAACCTTGCCGGCCACCAGTTCGCGGGGGGCCAGCGAGGTGATGATCATTTCCATCGCCCGCTGGTCCTTTTCGCGCACCATCACCGCTCCCATCTGGCTGGCCCCCGTGAATATCGCAAAAGCGAACAGCATCGCCAGGATGGCCGGAAAGGCGATCCGCACGATGAGGGCCGGCCCTTCGGCGACTGCCGCGCCACTGTCGCGGGCGATGTATGTCACCTGGGTCGGATTCGCCAGTCGGTCCAGCAGCCAGGGAGATTCGTCGGGCAGCGTGGCCTGGCGCATGAAGGCGGCCAGGGCGTTTTCCAGTTTCTCGCTTGGCCCTTCTGTGCCGTAAAACGTGGCCGGCTGCCCCCGGAAGTAGCCGTCGGGGACCACCAGGTAGCCGGCGATGTCGCCGCGTTGGAACGCAGCCTGCGCAGCGTCAGCATTGGCGAAGGCAGTCAGGCTCAGGGAGGCGTCCCCGATGAATACCTGGCTGACCCGAGCCAGCCGGCCCGTCTGGTCCACGTAGCCCACGTTGGGCAGATTGCCGCCCCGGTCGCGGAGGGCTGGCACCAGGCCGGCGATGACCATGATCACGGGCAGGCCGAAGGTCAGCACCAGGAACATGCCAGAGCGGACGCGCCGACGGTAGGTTGTCGCCGCGATGAGCCAGACCTTTCTCACCCGATTGCCTCCTCATCGGCCAGTTCCCGTCCGACGACCCGCACGAAGATTTCGTCCAGCGATGTTTGAACGCGCTCGAACCGCTCCACGGTGACTTCGGGCATGTTCACCAGGGTTCTCAGCAGTTGCTCGGGCGGGATGCCGTCCTGCAGCACCATGCGATAGCCGCCGTTCCGCGCCAGCAACTGCTCCACACCCGGAACCTGGTTCAGCTCACCCTGCAGATCAACCTCGACGGCGTTGGTGGCGAACTGCCGGCGGATTTCGTTCAGCGGTCCATAGAGCACCTGATGTCCGTGATCGATGAGCAGAATGCGCTCACACATCTCCTCAACCTGGTGCATCTGGTGGGTGCTCATGATGATGGCCGCGCCCCGATCGCGCATAAGGTACAGCAGGTGCTTGATGATGCGAGTGTTCACCGGATCAAGGCCGCTGAACGGCTCGTCGATGATGATCAGATCGGGTTCGTGCATGGTGGCGGCTACGAACTGGGCTTTCTGATTCATGCCCCGGCTCAACGCTTCGATCTTCAGATCGCGTGCATCCCACAGCTCGACTTCGCGGAGATAGGCTTCGGCGCGCGCCTGGGCTGTCTGGCGGCTGAGGTCCTTGAGCTGGCCCAGGAAGAGGAGCGTTTCCAGCAGCGTCATGTCCTCGTACAGGCCCCGTTCCTCGGGCAGGTAGCCGATGCGCGATTTGGTGGCTTCGGTCATGGGACCGCCCAGCACGCGGATGTGGCCGGCGTCGGGTTTGATGATGTCGAGGATCATGCGGATGGTGGTGGTCTTGCCGGCGCCGTTAGGCCCCAGCAGTCCGAAGATTTCGCCGTGTCCGATGTCGAAGCTTATGTTGTCCACAGCGCGCACGGTGGCGTACGTTTTGGAGATGCCACGGACTTCGAGGGCGTGTGTCGGATTGGGCATTGGTGTGCTCTTTCAGTTTTGTGGGAGTGAATTGTGTCGTTTTCCAATGATTCTGTACGTGCGAAAACCGGCGGTGTTGCCGTCAGGCTACTGGGGAGATCATATCGCAAGGGGGTCCGCGTGTCAACCAGCCATTCGCGACCGTCATGAGTTGGGGACAAGATTCTGAGCCACCTCCAGAGGCCAGGCGATGCTGAGGCCGGCCCAGAGAGAAGCGATAGGTACCTACTGACGCCTGCACCAGCACAGGTGTCCGGTGGCCAATGTTGGCGCCTTCGGCCGGGATTGTCAAATCCAGGCCGAGCGGCTGAGCAGTTGCCAAATCTGGCGATGACTCCTGGCACGTGAAGTTTGCACAGACGCCGGCTTTTCCCTATAATTTCCGCGTGTAAGACCGTCAACCTTGTCAGCGTCTCGATTGGGAGATAAGTTGCCATGCCGATTTACGAATACCGATGTGCCGACTGTGGGCGTCGAACGACGCTCTTTACCCGAAGCATGAACGACCAACTCAATCCGGTGTGTAGCACTTGCGGTAGCCGGAACCTGAGCCGGCTGGTCTCTCGTGTAGCCGTCGTTCGATCCGAAGAGAGCCGGCTGGAGTCTTTGGCTGATCCCAGCAGCTTCGCCGGCCTGGATGAGGACGATCCGCGCAGCCTCGGCCAATTCATGCGCAAGATGAGCCGGGAGATGGGTGAAGACCTGGGGCCGGAGTTCGATGAAGTAGTCGACCGCCTGGAATCAGGTCAGAGTCCTGAGGACATCGAAGAATCGATGCCAGAGCTGGGCGAAGACCTGGACGGCGGCGCGCCGATGGGCGATCTGGGTCTCTAACCTCCAGCCTCTACCCCGTCGCCCCTCGCGTTCGATTGTAAAGGAGCGCACCGACGCGCTGGCGAATCTCAGCCTGCACAACCTCTGTCGGGCGCGCTGCATCGATCACCAGCCACCGATCTGGTTCTGCGCTTGCCAGAGCGAGATACCCCCGCCGAACGCGGTCATAGAAATCAATCGCCTGTTGGTCCAACCGATTCCAGGCCTCGCTATCTTGTTGGCCGGCCAGCCGCTTGCGGCGCAAACCCTCCTCCACGTCGAGGTCAAGATAGACCGTCAGATCGGGCATCAGGCCTCCGGTGGCGAATTGCGTGATCCGGTGCAGCGATTCCAGGTCCAACCCTCGACCGTACCCCTGGTAGGCCATTGTGGAATCGGCAAATCGGTCACAGATGACGATCGCACCCCGCTCCAGAGCCGGCCGCACCACCTGCCCAACAAGTTGAGCACGGGAAGCCGAGAACAGCAGGATCTCCGCTTCCGGAAGCATCTCCTGGTTCGCCGGGTCCAGCAATACTCGGCGAATCTGATCGCCGATGGCGGTCCCGCCAGGCTCTCGTGTGATCACGACATCGTATCCCCGGCTTCGTAGATCAGCGAACAGGGGTTGGATCTGGGTGGTCTTGCCGCTTCCTTCCGGGCCTTCGAATGTGATAAACATCGCGCCGCGCGTTTTCTATCAGCGACGTGCCGATTCCCGCCCGGAGCCCGTCGAAGAGCGTGCCGAAGAGCCGTCGTTGCGATAGATTCGGACGCGCCGGCGGGGTTCCTTGCCCCGGCTGTGGGAGATCAGGTCAGCCTCGCGGGCCAACTCATGCTGTTGCCGCCGGATGTACGAGTTCTGCGGCCGCAACTCTACCATGTCTCGATCCCCCAGCCTGATCTGTTCGATCGCTTCTTGCGCCTCGCGTATCGCCTGCTCGAAGGGGTCTTGCCTGGCCTCCAGCCCAAAGATGTCCACCAGAGCACCTTCCGTCTGGGCGACAGTATTGCTTCGCAGGACGTAGATGGGCACACCCATCCGCTCGGCCTCTGTAATGGCCTGGGGACGCTTCCGATAGTAGCTCTTGAGTGTCAAGAGGGCGTCCGCATCGCCCAACTCATCCACGATTACGATGGGTAGTTCCAAGCTCTTGGCCACCTGTCGGAGGCGATTCTGGCTCACCCCATAGGGAAAGAAGCGTATCGTCCGGGGAATTGGGCCACGAGGTTCCCGGCGACGAAGCTCAACCGGCTCGTCCGTGGCCGGCTCGAGCACGGCCTCTTCTGTTCGCACCGCGCCGGTCTCATCGCGATACCGCAGCTCCGCCGGCCTGGCCCGGCCGCGCAGGATGGCATCTACAGCCGCCCCCACGTCGTGGTGTATGGCCAGTCGGTCCCAATCCTGAATCTCGATGACTACATCGAACGTCGGCGGCTGCTTGCGCTCAAGTACGGTTTTCTGCGTCCCGCGCCTACGGGCCTCCTCGTCACCCAGCGTCACAGACTGGATACCCCCCACCAGGTCAGCCAATGTCGGATTCATCATCAGGTTGTCCAGAGTGTTGCCATGAGCGGTGCCTACCAACTGGACACCGCGCTCCGCGATGGTTCGCGCTGCTTCGGCCTCCAACTGCCGCCCAATCTCGTCGATGACGATCACATCAGGCATGTGGTTTTCGACCGCTTCGATCATCACCTCGTGCTGCAACGACGGCATCGGGACCTGCATGCGACGGGCGCGACCAATGGCCGGATGTGGGATGTCACCATCACCGCCAATCTCGTTGGATGTATCGACGATGATCACCCGTTTTTTTTCGCCCAGAATGCGGGCCACCTCTCGCAGCATGGTCGTCTTGCCGACACCGGGCCGGCCCAACAGCAAGATGCTCTTGCCAGACTCCACGATGTCGCGCACAATGTCGACGGTCCCGTAGACGGCCCGGCCGACACGGCAGGTCAGCCCCACGATCTGTCCGTTTCGGTTTCGGATAGCTGAAATGCGGTGCAGAGTGCGCGGAATGCCGGCGCGATTGTCGCCGCCAAACGTGCCGATGCGCTGGACGACGTATTCAATCTCGTCGGCCGTCGTTTCTTCGCCGTTCAGAATAATGTCCTCGTCGAGGAACCGGGCCTCAGGCGGCCGGCCCAGGTCCATTACCACTTCCAGCAGATCCAGTCGGTTGTTCTTGTCACGTACGGCACTCGAAATAGCCGGCGGCAAGACATCGAGCAATACGTCAAGATCGCCAGTAGTCTCCTTCATTGAGTTTCGTTCAATACCTCCGAGCGGGTTGATATTGACCCGTCTCGCCTCTTCACATGGCTCATTCGAGCTGATGCAGTAGGTGCAGCTTCCACACCCTCGACCTGGGGCATCGGCTCGAAAATCTTCTGTGGTATCTGGACGGTCGTTTGCTTAACCAGCAGGAAGCGTGTCAGTTGATGCTCAAATCCCGTGGCCTCCAGGGCTGAGGCGAGGCCGGCCTCATAGGTGCGCACGGCACAGTATACCGGGCGTGGTGCATGGGTTTCCAAACGCGCAACGCCCAGCCTGATCAGATCCTCAGCCTGATCTGTGTGCTCAGGGTGCAGGAGCAGATGCAGCCAATGCCCATCTTCTCCCCCCAGAAGCCGTAGATAGGCTGCGACTTCACCATTCTGATCCCACACGTACCGCTCTTCGTGGTTGCTCTGAGCCCAGTCGCTTGTGGCACACCCGCCGATCTGACCCGGCAGGTGTTCGGCCTGCTGAACGAACCTGGGAGCGCCCAGGCAGTACAGCCGGTGGATGCCCCAGGCGTCCTTGCTTTCCCACGCCCTCAGTCGAAGCGAGCTCGAAGGGATAGCTGCTTCTGTCGGGCGTGGCAGCTTGAATATGTGCTCCTGCGTGTACACACGAAACCCGACGGTGCGGAACACTTCAGCTTCGCTGTCCGCTTCGATCGGCAGCTTTGCAAATATGCGCTGTACGCCACGTTCGCCCTGACCCCGACACAGCGTCTCAAGGAGCAGTTGCCATGTGTGCGATGTCCCGTCCTGCCATGCCAGAGCCGGCGCTACAAACGTCAGGTAGCCTTCGGCCGGGCTGCGCCCCTGGTGCGCCTGGATGAACCCCGACTGACTTCGGTTCCGCACCACGTAGGTCGCGGCGCCAAAGGAATTCAGCGGGATTTGCGACAGCAGCGCATTCCACAACGGGGCCCTCGGTCGCAGGACGGCACCCTCCAGGTCCAGCGAGATGCCTTTAGTCTGGAGCGTTCGTATTAGCACAATGTCCCGCACACCGAACGGCCGAACCGAGACGTCCACCTCGAACTCCAAATCGTATCTAATCTGACTGATTCTCCTGGCGATCACGACCGCCAGACTTTCCAATGGCCGGCTCCCATGCACGGGGACCCGACCGAACCGATCTAATTGTACTATGAACAGGCTCCCTCAGCAAGTTTTCGTAGTGGTGGGCATTCAGATGATCTTCTTGACACGTAGTAACGACTTATGAACTTTGAAGAATTATTCGGGGAACCAACACCTAATGTCATTCCGAATGAAGCGTTAGCGAAGTGAGGAATCCCTGCTACCTTACAAGCAAGGAGGGGACTCGTTGGTAAGTGAATCGCCATCCTCGAAGAGAAGATTGGCTTCGTCCCCAACGCAATCCGCCTCTTAATGTACGGTCTCAGGGATTCCTCACTCCGCTGGCGCTCCGTTCGGAATGACATATGAGCGGGCGCCGGCTGAGAAGCAACGCGCTATTACCGGACTATTCTCTCAAAGTTCATCAGTCGTTTTGGTGAGACGAACGACTGAAGTCGTTACTACGGTCGTTACGTCGTGGAGGCCTCGAAGGTCGTGCAGACGGGGAAAATCAGTCGGGGACGGCGACTGTCTACGATGTGGGTCGCTCGCTGTCATCAACAACCGTGTACCGAGCCGAGATCGTCTTCGCACCAGAGCGAATGTCCTCGACCACATCGGAAGGACATGCCCGGACGAACCAGTTGAGCGCCAGCAACAAGATGGCGATGTCATCCAACTGGCCCAGGCCGGGAAGCAGGTCCGGGAGAAGATCCAGTGGCCAAATCAGGTACAACAGCCCCACCAGCGGAATCGCCTTTACCACGTAGGACACTCGCTCATCCCGGAATAGTCGCCACGCCAATTGGATCTTGTCGATCAACTCGCTCAACGTTCGAACAGTGGGCGACCTGTCGGTTGAACCACTGTTATTTGCCATACGATTGTTTCTCCTGTAAGGGTCTTGCAACAGAACCGTTGCTCGCCCTCGAATTATACTTATTCCCGGCGTCCGTTCAAGCCACGGACAGCCCTGCATCACGCAGTACGCATCTCGGCCCGTCAGGGTTTCGCAGCAAGGTACACAACCAAACCTTGCGAAGGCCTGCCCCGGCCCAGGGGTTCAGCGGGCACTCCATAGCCGGAGTAGCCTTTTCGACCGAAAACACTCCAACTGCCAGGATCACGTGCAACCTTCGCAAGGTTTGCAGAAGTATGACTACTCAACCCCCCCGCTGCAAGTTGGCAATGATGGCCTGGGCCATGCCGGCGGTGTCCGTTGTGTCGTCAATCGAGCCAGCAATGTCGGGGGTGCGGAGGCCGGCCCTCAGCGTGGCTTCCACTGCCTTCTCCATCGCCTCGCCGGCAGCCGGCATGTGCCACACATGGCGGGCCAGCAGCGCGCCGCTGAGGATTGCAGCGATGGGGTTGGCGATGCCCTGGCCGGCAATGTCTGGCGCAGCGCCGTGAACCGGCTCGGCCAGCGCCACACCGTCGCCCAGGTTCAGGGACGGCGCGAGTCCGGGTCCGGTCCAGCCGACGGCTGCATCGGACAGGATGTCGCCGAACAGATTGGTCGTGACGATGACGTCGAAGCGGTCTGGATCGCGGACCAGCCACAGGGCGGCCGTGTCCGCCAGCAACTCGTCAACTTCGATCTCGGAGTATTCGCTGGCCACCTGCCGGACGGTGTCACGAAACAGACCGTCGCTCAGCGGCAAGATGTTTGCCTTGTGAACGATGGTGACACGACGCCACCACCCCTGTCGGGCTAGCTCGAAGGCGGCGCGTGCGATCCGTTCGGACGCCTGGCGGGTGACCACACGCTCAGCGATAACTCTGCCCTCCTCCTGGCGCTCGCGCCCGACGTATAGGCCCTCCGTGTTCTCACGCACGACCAACATGTCGATGCCCTGGCGCGTGCCGCCGATAGGCCAACTGCGGATGGGGCGAACGTTGGCGTGGAGCTCCAGCTCCTGGCGCATGGTGACGATGGCGCTGCGATACCCTTCCACCTTGTGAGCCGGCGATGCCACCGCTCCGAACAGCGCAGCGCCGGCATCGCGGATCGCAGCCAGTGTCTCATCGGGTACCGATACCCCGCGCTCCTCGAAGCACGCCCAGCCGGCCTCTGCGTGCTCGACCTGCAAGTCTGGGATGGCGGCTTGCAGCACCTCGACGGCGGCCGGCACAACCTCGTGTCCGATGCCATCACCAGGAATGACCACCAATTTCGTCATTATGTCTGTCACCTTCCGTTCTCGTCTGACAACCGTCGCTGGAGCATAGGGATTAGCCCGCCGGCCTCAATGATACCACGGACCGATGAAGCAAGGGGTGGGAAGCTGAATGCGCCGGCAGCGCAGCGGATCATACCACTGTCCAGGTCGATCTCGGCAACCTCACCGTGTTGGAGGGCCTCGACGGCGGCGGGACAGGTGAGGGCCGGCAGGCCCTGGTTGACGGCATTCCGGTAGAAGATTCGGGCGAAGCTGCTGGCGACCACAGCCCCAACGCCGGCGTAGACCAGGCAGGTCACCGCCTGCTCGCGGCTGGAGCCGCAGCCCCAGTTCCGCCCCCCGACGACGATGTCCCCCGGCTGAACCTGCGCCGCGAAGTCCGGGTCCAGGTCTTCCAGCGCGTGGCGTGCAATCTCCGCCGGCTCGGTCACGGTGTACGTGTATTTGCCGGGGAAGATGACGTCGGTATTGATGTTATCGCCGTATTTCCAGATGCGGCCTCGAATGATCACGATTGCCCCCAAATTCCGGTTTCATGAGATTATACCGGCGTGCTCTCCCCCTGTCAATCGGCGACCGCTCCCCCGGATGGCGATTGAAACCGTGCCTACCATTGCAAAGCCTGTCCTGAGCCAGGCCGAAACGTCGCCTCTTCCGCAGGCTCAGGTCAGCGGGCGTTGGCAAGTTTTTCACACGGATGGAAAGAAACACGGATAGAACCTGACATTCCCTGTCGTTATCCGTGTTTCTTTCCATCCGTGTGGAGTTGTCGATCGTTGCAACGTTGGCCGGCCACTTGCGCATCGACCCGTTCTCCGGTACAATGACCGCCGGGCTATGAACACACCGAACGACGCAATCTTCGTTGGGCGCGCGGGCGAACTTCAGCAGCTTTACACGCTGCTGGAGCGCACGCTGGATGGTCAGGGGCAGGTGGCTTTCGTGACCGGCGAAGCCGGCAGCGGAAAGACCGCTCTGACCCATCAGTTCTGTCGCCAGGCGCAGGCTGCCCACGCCGAACTTGTAGTCGCCCTGGGGCAATGCGATGCCCAGACCGGCGCCGGCACACCCTACCTGCCCTTCGCCGAAGTCATCCAACTCCTGACCGGCGATGTCGTCGAAGGGGCGGCTGCCGAAACCCTCTCCGAGGAGAACGCCTCGCGCCTGAAATCTGTGGTACGCTTCTCCCGCGACACCCTCCTCGCCTTCGGTCCCGATCTGATCGACGTCCTGGTGCCCGGATCGGGTCTGGTGATCACCGCCAGCACCTTCATTGCTGAACAGACCGGCCTGTCGGGCTGGGTTCAGAAGCGGATCAAACGTGACCAACCCAGCGCCGGCATCACCCAGGAGAACATCTTCGAGCAGTACAGCAACGTGATTCGCCGGCTTGCCGAGAGTCAGCCCCTCATCCTGGTGTTAGACGATCTCCACTGGGCCGATGCGGCTTCGTGTGAACTGCTGTTCCGCCTGGGCCGGCGCATCGAGGATCGCCCGTGTCTGATCCTGGGCACCTACCGCCCCAACGACGTGGCCGCCGGCAGGGACGGGGCCAGACACCCACTGGAGCCGGTGGCCGCTGAGCTAACGCGCTACTTCGGCAACGTGCGTGTCGATCTGGACCGCGAACCGAAGGGACCCGACGCGGAAGATGGCGCCTACGAGTTTGTGTCGGCCTACGTTGACCAGGCCTACAGCCCCCACACTCTCGGCAGCGATTTCCTCCATCTGATTGCCGAGCGTACCGACGGTCATCCCCTCTTCGTGGTCGAATTGCTGCGTGACCTGGAGGAACGGGGCTGGCTGGCGCACGAGGTCGACGTCGGCTGGCGGCTTACCCAGCCCGTCACTTTCAACGCCCTGCCTCCACGAGTCGAGGGCATTATCGAGGAGCGGATTGGCCGGCTGGACCCCGATGCCCAGGAGATGCTCACCATCGCCGCCGTGGAGGGGGACGAATTCATCGCCCAGGTTGTCGCTCAAGTTCAGCGCCTGGATGAACGCGAGGTGGTTCGCCGGCTGTCGCGGGAACTGGACCGACAGCACCAGTTGGTGGTAGAGCGAGGCGTCGAGCGACTGGGGCGGCAGCGCCTGTATCTCTTTGCCTTCCGCCACATCCTGTTTCAGACGCACCTCTACCAGGCCCTGGGAGACATCGACCGGTCGCTGCTGCATGAAGACGTTGGCACGGTGCTGGAGGATCTGTACGCAGAGCGGGCGGCCGACATCGCCGTGCCGCTGAGCTATCACTTCCTGGAGGCCGGCCTGGAGGAGCGGGCGCTGCCCTACCTGATCGAGGCCGGCGACCAGGCGCGGCGCGCCTACGCCAACCAGCAGGCAGTGGACTACTACGGCCGGGCGCTGGCCATCATCGACGAGATGCTGGGTGAAGCGCTCGCCGGGGAACTGACAGCATTGCAGCAGATGCAGTTCGATGTGCTGGGCCGGCGCGAGGAGGTGTACGACCGGCTCGGCAAGCGAGACGAGCAGGCGGCGGGCCTGGAGCAGATGCTGGCGCTGGCCGGCCGGTTGGGCGAGCAGCAACAGGCCGAGGCCTACAACCGGCAATCCCACTACTTCTGGGCCATCAGCGACTACGATCAGGCCGTGGAAGCAGCATCGCGAGCGCTGCCACTGGTGCAAGCCGCAGGAGATCGCCTGGGTGAGGGCGAAGCCCGACGCAATCTGGGCCGCGCAGCCCGGGGCACAGGGGATTACGGAACCGCTTTCGAGCACTTCCAGGCAGCCGCTGAACTGTTCGACGCTGCCGGCGCGAAGCAGCAAGAGGCCGATGCCCTGATCCAGATCGGGACGCTTCATTCTCACCTGGGCCAGTGGCAGGATGCCCTGCATCACCTTCAGGATGCGCTGGAAATCAGTCGCGAAATCGGCGGCAAGTGGGAGCAGGCATTTGCATTAGACAACATTGGCATCGTGTATGCCTGTGAGGGTGATTACAGCCAGGCGTTGCACTACAGCCAGAAAGCGCTGACACTGGCCCAGGCAATAGGCAGTCAATTCCGCGCGCTCCACAACCTGATCAATCTCGGCCTGATCACGGCTTATCTGGGAGACTACGAACAGGCCGTGGTCTCAGTTGAGGAGGCTCTACGCATCAGCCGCGCTATTCAGAATCAGTCGGGGGAGGCTTCCGCACTGATCAACCTGGGTTCCTTCCATCAGGCTGCGGGGAGGTTCGACGAGGCTCTCTCGCAACTGGAGGCAGCGATCGATCTCGCGCTACAGATCAAGAACGTCTCATTGGTCGCCGAGTGCCACTATGTCCTGGCTGTGACGTACCAGCAGCGCAGCCGGCCAGGCGACCCGGATCAGGCTATCGAACATGCCCTGAAGGCGATTGCGACCGCTGAGCAGGCCGGCCTGGACCACTACCATGTTCTCGGACATTCCTGGCTGGCGATGGGATACCTGGCGCAGGGCAAGGTGGCGGAGGCGCTGGCAGCCTCGACCAGTGCCGTCGAGCGTCTCGAAGAGATCGGGGCCATCGAAGGCGCCGAGGAAGCGGTGTATTACAACCACTTCCAGGTGCTTCAGGTCGCCGGCCAAGCTGTCGCTGCCCGCCAGGCCCTCCAGCAAGCCCAGCAGATCGTTCGAGATAAGGCGGAACAGATTAGCGACTCGGCACTACAGCAAAGCTTCCTGGAAAAGGTCCCCCTCAATCGGCAAATCCTACGGGCTGCGACGGATCAGGGGTAGGTAGTTCTTTTGCGTCTGGCCGGCAGCCGGCGTGGTCGTGACCGTTGGCGTCGCAGTCGGTGTGACCGTGCCCGTCGGCGTCAGCACAGGCGTGGACGTGCCCGTCGGAGCGGTCGTGGCGGTCGGACTGGGCTCGCTTGGGATGTGAGGATTGCCATACCAGCACAGCCGCCCATCCCTCTCGGCCAGGACAAAATCGACAGCCCCGTCGCCGTTGATGTCGCCTGAATCTATCGAGGGCCACATCAAGTTGCCAGGATTGTCCCCCTGCGACTCGTTTAGCCGGTTGAACGTTTCGCCCCCTTGGTTCTCCCACAGGAACACGCGGTACTTGAAGTTGGCATCCGTGCCACCGCGCAAGGCGAGGATGTCGATATCTGAATCACCATCGACGTCGGCGGCGACGACGCCCTTGATTGCCGGCTCGCTGTATCCGTTGGGAAGCGTGGTCGCGTTCTGAAATACGTGATTGCCGCCGGCATCGACGGAGTGCCGCCACCAGGTTATTCGTCCAGCCCCTCGGTTGGCGCCCACAAAGTCCACAAGCCCATCACGATCAACATCCACCGCGTCGAGCCGACTCACTGCTCCATTCCCCGACGAGTTCCGCGTCACCTCATGCCGCTGAAACCTGATGGCCGCCGGCTGGCCGTTGTTCTCCCACCAGAAAATATCTCGGGTACGTGGGTCATCGATGCCGAAGAAATCGGCGTACCCGTCGTTGTTCACGTCCGCCGCCTCGACGTACGTGATGCCGAGCACGCGCACGTCGGAGTAGCTTTGGTGCGTGAAGTTCCCGCTCCCGTCGTTCATCCACAACCCGACCTTGCCACCCTCGGGTGATAAGGCGAAGAAATCCGTGTCCCCATCGCCATCGATATCGCCCGGACTGACGACCGTGACCTTGTGCGACAGAGTGGTGATGGAGTGCCTGGCAAAGTCTGTGCCATCGCCGAAGGTATTCTCCCACCAATCGATATTCTCGTTGCCGGACTCGACGGCCAGAATGTCCAGGTCTCCATCGCCGTCCAGGTCCGCCACGCGAGCGAAGTCCACGTCCGGCGCACGGATTACGTCCTCGCGGCTGAAGCCAAGCAATCCAGGCCCTGGCGACCCTCCGGTGGCCACACTGGCCGGCCAGGCAAGAACAGCAGGAAAAAGCACCACCAGGGCCGCCAGCCCCCACATCATAATCCGCTTCATCTTCATCTCCTCCCATGCCACTGCGTCAAGTAGTCTCTTGCCAAATTTTATAAGCAAGATAGTTATATATTCTACTCGACAACGGGTATCGGTGCAAGTCGTACGCAGGGGGGGACAGTGATCAGTAAACAGTGATCAGTCATCAGTGATCAGTTGTCAGATTCCGATTACTGATCGCCGACCACAGATGTCTGACGACTGAGCACTATTTACTGATGACTGATTACTGATTACTGATCACTGTTCACTGTCACACACGGCGGGGCAAAGCGGGGTAGGGACTGAGAAGACTGTAAGCAGG
>JBHHTZ010000038.1:0-13792 GCA_046753605.1 Anaerolineae bacterium | reverse complement strand
TGGAAAATGGAGATTGGAGATTGGAGATTGGAAGTTCCTCCTTTCCATTTTCCCCCTTCCATTTTCCCCCTTCCATTCTCCAAGTTCCACCTTCCGCTCGTGTGCTTGGCTGTCCTGGTGCTGTTGGCAACCGCCGGCTGCTCTGCAAAGCTGGGTCCAGTAGGTGCAACGGGATCACCCGTCACAATGGAGATAGGAGACGCGGCAACGCCCCAGGGGACTGTGGGCGCCCTGCAGATATTGCTCCTCTTAACGGTTCTAACCCTGGCGCCGGCCGTCCTGATCCTGATGACGGCTTTCACTCGCATCGTCATTGTGCTCTCCGTGGCACGGAGTGCCATTGGCATTCCTCAGGTACCGCCGAATCAAGTCGTCGTCGGCCTGGCGTTATTCCTGACATTTTTCGTCATGGCGCCGGTCTGGAATGCGGTGAACCAGGATGCAGTCCAGCCTTACCTGGCCGGCGATATCGATCAAACCGCGGCCCTTGAGCAAACGGAGGCCCCCTTGCGGGCTTTTATGCTGCGGCAGACACGAGAGGAGGACCTGGCCCTCTTCGTGAGCCTGGCTCAGATGGACCGACCACGTACTCCCGATGATGTGCCAAGTTATGTACTGATACCCAGTTTCGTGATCAGCGAACTGCGCACGGCCTTCCAGATGGCTTTTGTAATATACGTCCCGTTCCTGGTCATAGACATGGTGGTATCGACGACGATGTTGGCCATGGGAATGCTCATGCTACCACCGACTTTGATCTCGTTGCCCTTCAAGCTCTTGTTGTTTGTCATGGTAGATGGGTGGCATCTCCTGACCCGGTCGCTGGTTCTGAGCTTTCACTAGCTGCATAGACACGCGAGGTAAGCAATGACAGAGTCTATGGTTTTACAACTGTGGCGGGATGCCGCTGTCATGATGCTCATGTTGGCAGCACCCCTCCTGGGAGTGAGTCTGGTAGTTGGCCTGATCGTTAGCATATTTCAGGCGATGACTCAGATCAACGAGATGACGCTAACTTATATCCCCAAATTGGTAGCCATTGGGCTGGTCCTGGCCCTGTTGGGTCCCTGGATGCTAGCCCAGATGCTACGCTATCTGGCAGGTGTTCTGAATAGCCTGCCGGCATTAGCCGGGTAATGATGGTCAGCTTCTCTGGTCTGTATCTGGAGCACCTGTTTCTCCTCTTTGTGAGGATTCTGGCTTTGTTGGCCAGTGCACCCGTATTCGGCCATCGGAGCGTGCCGGCCCTGGTCAAAATCGGGTTGGCGGGACTGTTGGCCTACCTGTTGCTCCAGGTTAGCTCTGGCCCTTTGGCGCCGCTGCCAGGCTCACTGGGTTACTTCTTGTTGTTGACCGCTCACGAGGTCTTTCTGGGGCTACTGGTAGGGTTCGTAGCTACCCTGGCTATCATAGGCCTGACAATGGCCGGCAACCTGGTTGGGACTGAGATGGGGTTAAACATTGCCAATTTGTTTAGCCCACTGACCAGCGAGCCGGTGGCGGTGGCCGGCCAGTTCTACACCTTGTTGGTCAGCCTGATATTTCTGAGCCTGGGTGGGCATCACTGGTTGATCCTGGCCATTGCGCAGACACTGCACTTTGCGCCGGTGGGGACGTTTCAGCCCGATGCTCGAATGCTGGCGGACCTGATACCCCTGTCGGCCACGATCTTCGTGGTTGCTCTGCGCGTTGCGCTACCCGTTTTTGGCGCCATTGTCCTGACCGATGTGGCGCTGGCACTCGTCGCCCGTGCAGTGCCGCAGATGAACGTGTTCATGGTAGGCCTGCCCCTCAAGGTATTGGTCGCTTTGGCAGCCATGGCTGTTACACTACCGCTCATAGGACCAACAATGGACCAGATGTTGCAGGATGGTATGGCGCAACTGGCTGCCATGTTAGCTGGATAAACAATGAGCGAAAAGACCGAGGCCCCATCCCCTCGCCACAGGGAGGAACTGAGGCAAAAGGGACAGATTGCTCGCAGTATGGAGCTGGCGCCATCGCTCAGCCTGCTGGCTATCGCCGTGATCCTGGGCAGCTATGGCGCTACGCTTGTCGCTGAGCTGGCACGGCTCATGGGTCGCTCATTTCAATACGAGCTGACCGCCCAGGACTGGACGAGGGCGGCTGTGTACCAGGGCGGGTTGGGCCTGATGCTCATGCTGGCGCGGCTGGCTGCGCCCCCGTTGCTGGTGGCTCTGGCGGTGGGGCTGGCTGTGAACCTAAGTCAAACCCGGTTTCTGGTCACTCTACATCCGTTGATGCCCAATCCGAGCCGTCTGAACCCAATTCAAGGGTTGACCCGGGTCTTCTCCCGCCGCGGGCTGGTGGAACTGCTCAAGTCACTGGCCAAGATGCTGATCATTGGCTTTGTCGCTTACCGTTCCCTGGCCGGCAACGCCGGTATGCTGGCAACCGCAGCCGATATGGAGCTGCGGGTCGCCGCGACAGAGCTCGCTCGCATAGGGCTGACGATGACCCTTCGGGTGGCGTTGTTGTTGGCCCTGCTCGCCGGCCTGGATTACATATTTCAGCGCCGACAATTTGAGCAGGACATTCGCATGACAAAACACGAGGTGCTGGAAGAGATGCAGAATGTTGAGGGGAACCCACTAGTCAAGAGCCGGCGCCAGCAAGCCCAGCGCCGGCTGGCACTGCAGCGTATGATGCAGGCCGTTCCTACGGCTGACGTTGTGGTGACCAACCCGACCCACCTGGCCGTGGCGCTGGAATACAAGACAGAGAAGATGGATGCGCCGACAGTGGTCGCGAAAGGCCAGCGCCTCATCGCTAAACGGATCATTCGACTGGCCCGGGAGCACAACGTGCCGGTGGTGCAAAACATCCCGTTGGCCCACGCCCTGTTCGATATGGCAGAAGTGGGAGAACGGATCCCTCTGGATCTCTATCAGGCTGTGGCGGAGGTGCTGGCTTTTGTCTATCAGTTGCGTGCGAGAACGAGAAATTAGAAATGAGAAGTGAGAAATGAGCGCCCAACTGTTTCCAATCCCTAATATCCAATCTCTGATCTCTCAAGTGAGAGTGTGTTGTGCCGATAGTAGATATAGGGCTTATAGGCATACTTGCCCTCCGCCAGATGGTTCAGGATTGAACCAGAAGGGATCAGTATGACGGCAGCTTCACAGACATCTTTTCCGACAGCGGTGGGCCGTCTGGCTCGGCACGGCGACGTGGCTCTGGCTCTCGGGGTGATGATCATCATCGCTGTGATGATCGTTCCCATGCCAACTCTGGCCCTGGACATGCTCCTGGCCGTGAACATTGCCCTTGCGATTACCATTCTACTCGTATCAATGTACGTGTCGGAACCGTTGCAATTCTCGGTCTTCCCGTCACTGTTGCTAATCGTGACCCTGTTTCGCCTGGGACTGAATGTGGCCGCGGCGCGACTGATCTTGCTCCAGGCTGACGCAGGCCGGCTCGTCGAGGCCTTTGGCCAGTTTGTCGTTGGCGGAAATTACATCGTGGGCCTGGTGATATTCATCATCCTGATGATCATCCAGTTCACGGTGATCGCCAACGGCGCGAGCCGTGTGGCCGAGGTGGCTGCTCGTTTCACTCTAGATGCCATGCCCGGCAAACAGATGAGCATCGACGCCGATCTCAACGCCGGCCTCCTTACCGAGGAAGAGGCGCGCACTCGGCGGCGAATCATCAGCATGGAGGCGGATTTCTACGGCGCTATGGACGGCGCCAGCAAGTTTATCAAGGGTGATGTTATGGCGGCGGTGCTCATTATGATCGTGGACATCGTCGGTGGTTTTGGGGTCGGTGTTCTCCTGCAGGGGTTCTCTCTTCAGGAGGCGATCAGTCGATACGTCTTGCTCACCGTAGGCGCCGGCCTGGTTACCCAGGTTCCGGCCCTTCTCATTTCCACGGCTATGGGCATCATCGTCACCCGCACGGCCTCGGAGTCAAACATGAGTCAGGCCATCGTGCAGCAAACAGTGGGTATGCCCCGTGTGCTCATCATGGTGGCGGGGTTGTTGTTGGCCTTCGCTTTGGTGCCAGGGTTGCCCAAGTTGCCTTTCCTCGTTCTGGGTGTGGTCACGGGGGCCGCTGCTCAATGGCTGAGCCGGGAGGGGCCAGAGGTTGAGGCCGACCAATCTGGCGGCGGGCCGGCCGGCGCAGCCGGCCCGCCGCCACCCGGAGAGGCCGTGGAGGATGTGGCCAGTCTCTTGCGTGTTGATCCACTGGGACTGGAAGTAGGCTACACTCTGATACCGCTGGTGGATAGCGCGCGAGAGGGGAATCTGCTGGATCGCATTGCTGCCGTTCGCCGGCAGATCGCTCTGGAGATGGGGTTCATTGTGCCCAGAATCCGGATTCGAGACAACTTGCACCTTCCGCCTCAGACCTATGTGATACGATTGCGTGGCGAAGAGATCGCTCGCGGTGAGTTGATGATTAGTCATTACCTGGCCATGGGTGCTACGCCGCCGGCTGACGACAATGCGCACAATGGGCTGGAGGGCGTCTCGGTCACGGAACCCGTATTTGGGTTGCCGGCACTGTGGGTCTCCGGCAGCCACAAAGAGAAGGCGGAGTTGATGGGGTACACCGTGGTGGATCCGCTGTCCGTCCTGACCACGCACCTGACAGAGGTTATCAAGGCTCATGCGGCGGAGCTGTTAAGCCGACAGGACGTTCGTAATATGCTCGATCACTTGCGCGAAGAGAACCCGGCTCTGGTGGATGATCTGGTTCCCAATCTGTTAACTGCCGGCGAGGTGCAGCGCATCCTGCAGAACCTGTTGGCGGAGCGGGTGTCGATCCTCGACCTGCCGGCAATTCTGGAGAGTGTGGCATACCATGCCAGGGATATCAAGGATCCGGATATGCTGAGTGAGTACGCCCGGCTGGCATTGGCGCGCTCTCTCTGCAACCAGCACAAAGGCGACGACAACTTGCTCCACGTCATCACCCTGAGTCCAACCCTGGAAAAAATGATGAGCGAGGCACTCCAGACGACCGATCAAGGCCTGGTGCTGAATCTAAAACCGGAAATCGCCCAGCGCCTGTTGGAGGGTCTGGGCCAGGAAACTGAGAAAATGGCAACTCTGGGGCATCAACCGGTTGTTCTGTGTCCGGCCCGGATACGATTGCCGCTGCGGCGCATGGTGGCCCGCGTGATGCCCTATCTGGTCATCATGGCCTACAACGAGGTGGTCCCTGAGACAAACGTCTATACCGACGGCGTGGTGGAAATTGATTGATCATTGGGAGGAGGAATCGCTGTGGATGCCGTAGATGTACTCCAACCTGGAACCGAGGTAGACATCATCGAGACATCTGGATGGAATACTCAAACCATCCCAAGTCACATCGTGCACGCGGTCGGTGAAGCTCTCTATCTGACCATGCCTGTTCCGAGAGACCTCCGGATGATGTTGACATCGGGCAAACCTGTGACGCTTCACATTAAACCAGGTAATGAGCTGTGTGTGGCAACAAGTCAGGTCCTGGGATTCACAAAACAGAGCCCACTGCGGGTGATTGTCGCGCGGCCAAGGGCTCTGGAACGTGTGGAACACAGGCAGAGCACACGTGTGCCCGTTCTCATTCACCCAGAACAATGCGAAGTGTACTCTGGTCAATCGACAGGTGGGCTGAGGATAAATCCAACCATCGTTAACATCGGCGTCGGTGGTGTCCTGTTGCAGCACCATCGACGCCTTGCCAAAGATGCCACAGTGAAGGTGCAGTTCAAGTTGCCGGATGGTTATGGCCCGATTCGGGTAGAGGGGCGCGTGCTTCGCGACCGGACGGAGCTCCGCGCTGATCAACTTGTGGACCTGGTGGGGGTCATGTTTACTCGCATCTCCGTCGAAGACAGCGCGGCCATCCTGAGCTACGTTTTGGGACAAGGACGACAGGCTAACCATCAAGAGCAAGGGGGGGACGGACAGAATGTCTAGCCCACTGACCCTGGGTCCCCACCTGGGCGCGGAAATCAAGGTAACTGAACGAGGGCGCATTGCCCGATACGCAAGTCGGGTCCTGGATGCAGATTCTCAGGTTGTCTTGCTGGATCAGCCATTCAGAAATGGCCGGCCGGTGGCCCTGCGCCCCGGGCAGCAGATTACTGTGTACTTAAAGGGCGCGGGGGAATTGTGGTGCTTCGACACGACGGTGCAGAGTGTGTACCGAACCCCTCAGCCCATGGTGCTCGTGCCTCGGTCGGCTGAGTTGACGCGGCTGGAGCGGCGCAACTACGTTCGGGTGGATGCAAGAATCCCACCGGTATATTTTATGCTCCTGGATAGACATCGGAACCGTGGATACGGTCTCCAGGCCACCATCCGGAACCTGAGCGGCGGGGGCGTGATGTTTGCCTCGCCACATTCGGTGCAGGTGGGAGCAACAATCAAGATGGCTTTTGAGCTCCCGCGAAGACACGGTGAGGTGAAAGCTATAGGGGCTGTCGTTTACAACCGCCTGGCGCGAGAAATTGGAAACGCCGTACACGCCATGGGGGTAGCGTTCACCGAAATCCCCGCCTCACACCGTGATGCCATTATCCGCTTTGTGCTCTATCGCCAGGCCCAGATGGCCCGGGCGAGGCGGGAATCGTCTTTCACAAGATCAATCGAATCGTAGGAGGCTATCGTGCAAGCTGTATGGCCGTTGTTGAGTTATTACCTGTCGGTCCTTGGGGCGTTGGGTGTGGGAACTATGGCGCTGGCCACAGGGAACTCACCCGTTCTGGTGGCGATTAAGGCTGGCGCCGCTTTGCTCGTCTTCGGTACTCTGGGTTGGGGGCTCAACGTGGTTCTGTTCGCTGCCGCAAGTACGCCGACAGTTCGACCGGCTCCGCCCCAGTCCAATGACGGCCTGGTCTCCGATGACAGTCTACCTGCCGCCGACCAGACTTCGGGGGCAGGACGGGATGAGCCGGCACAACATTAGAATCCTTGCGAAGGCTTCGTCATGAGCTCGGCCGAACGGTTTGTGAGCGAATTTCGGGCCGGAAGTGACCTTGCCGGCCAGGAATCGCCCTGTTGGTAAGGTCATTCGCAACCTTCGCAAGGGTGGCTGACAAAGGACCAGGGTAAGACAGAGCATGATGACACTTAAGACGCGCAATCCCAGGTCACGGACGCCGGCAGAGATTGCTGATGTCTGGAATCAGTATGCCGCTACTCGCGACCGTGTATTGCGGGAGCAACTCATCCTGGAAAATGCGTCCCTGGTTAAGTATGTGGTAGATCGAATGGCGATCTCGTTGCCGGCGGTCCTGGAATACGACGACCTGATCAGCCATGGCATCGTCGGTCTTATGCAGGCCGTGGACCGGTATGATCCCGGCCGGGGTGTGCCGTTCCAGGCGTATGCCGCCACACGTATCCGGGGACAGGTTCTGGACACACTGCGAAGTCTGGACATGGTGCCGCGTTCAATACGTCAGCGTGCTCGAGAGATAGAAGATGCCATTCGCCAACTGCGAGAGAGACTGGGACGCACCCCAACAGATGAAGAGATAGGGCGCCAGTTGGGCATGAGTGCAGACGCTGTGCGGACTCATCTACAGAATGCTACGTGCGTTTTGGTATCCCTGGATGGTCAACTGCTTCGGGGCGATGATCAGGGTCTTCCGCTCAGTGAGTTGTTGGAGGATGAGTCGACACTAACCCCGGTTGCGTATCTGGAGGAAGTGGATGTTCGAGATCGCCTGCACAATGCGCTGCAAGAGCTAACAGAGCGAGAACGCCTGGTTCTTTCCCTTTATCACGAACAGGAGCTCACGATGAAAGAGGTTGGCTATGTATTGGATGTGTCCGAATCACGGGTATCCCAGATCTACAGCAAAACTGTTCTCACCCTGCGGGCGATCATGGGGGTGTGAAGCAGAATCGACGACGTGGAGGTAGTATGGAAGACGGAAGAAGGAAGAGGAAAAATGGAAGAGGGAAGCTTGTCCTGAGGCCTGGTCCGGCTCAGGGCGTAGCCGAAGCGATGGAAGACGGAGACAAGAGGATAAGGAGACAGGGAGACAAGGAGACAGGGAGACAGGGGGATTCTCCCCTTCTTCCCTTCTTCCCTTCTCCCCTTGTCTCTTCCGGCCTCCTCCTTCTGGCTGCTCTCTGCCTGGTTTTTGCAGGCGCAGCCGGCGCTCTGGGCAACGGAGTACCTGTAAAGGTGTTTCTCAACTATCTGCCCGATATATCCAACTGGGGCCCGCAGACGGCCGGTGGTGAAGCCGTGCTGGCTGTGGGTGAAGGGTGGGCGACAGTGAGTGTCCAGGGGCTTCCGAAGCTCCAAGGTGAAGTTTATGTTGCCTGGGTTATTCCACACCGGGGAGCGCCGATTCCTCTTGGTAAATTCAATACCGATGATGCCGGTACGGGCGACTTCGAGATCCGCGGGTTGTCGGTCCCGCATGAACCATACAAGCTGTTTCTGCTGACTGTCGAGCGCGATTCAGACCAGTACCAGGCTCCGGGAGATCGTCGATCCATCGCCGGCCGGTTCCCGGACCCAGAGTTGGGGGGGGCGCTACCAACCCTCACTCCTGCGCCTACCCCTTCCCCTGGACCAGGTGGTTCTCCGGGGCAGGGGCCAGGCGCCGGAAGCCCCGGCACAGACACCGGAACGGGATCCTCCCTGGCCCAGCCGGTCCCCACGCAGCCGGTGCCGTTGGTCTTGCCCATAACCGGGGGACCGGTTCGACAAGTAGTACCTTCTATTCCATGGAATGTGGCCGGCGCAACCGGGTTGGCTCTCATCGGCCTGGCCTGGTTTGTCACTTCCCGCCAGGCCTGTACTGGGGTCCCTCCTGAGCTTGACGAAGGGCTTCGTCGAAGGAGGGATCGATCATGATTCGAGGACTGTACGCGGCGGCTTCAGGGATGATCATGGGCGTGTTGCGCCAGGGTCTCATTGCCCAGGATGTGGCAAATGCAAACACGCCGGGTTATAAGCAGGTGAGTTTGCCGCCTACCCGAGCTACGCAATTGAACCTGCACCGGCTGTCTACAGCACAGACTACGGCGAGCACGCCGGCGGTCGGACCGGCGGGGACCGGCGTCTACCCTGCCCCGATGGAAACCGACTTCGGCCAGGGGGTGTTGCAGAGCACCGGGCGCTCTCTGGACGTGGCCCTGGAAGGAGAGGGCTTCTTTCAGGTTCAAACCCCGGAGGGGGTGCGATTCACCCGCGACGGCCGGTTCCATCGAGATGCCGCTGGCAATCTGGTGACCACCCAGGGCTACCTGGTGCTGAGTGCGAACAGCCAGTCCGTGCAGTTACCGCAAGCAGGCGAGGTGGTCATTGCCCGGGATGGGACCGTCTCTGTAGACGAACAGGCTGCTGGCCGGCTGGGCATCTTCCAGGTTCCTGTGGTATCATTACAGCGGGCCGGGGAGAACCTGTTTGTTTCGACGCCTGTGCCGGGGCAGGCGCCGGCTGCCACCCCCCAGCCGGCAACCGACGTGCGGGTCAGGCAAGGCTTTTTGGAGGGCTCCAACGTAGATATTGCAGGTACGTTGGTGGAGATGATGTCGGTTGCTCGAACGTACGAGGCCAGCCAACGGTTGGTGCAGGTGCAGGATGAGGTCCTGGCTCGGACCATGGATGTTGGTCGCTTGGGTTGATGCCAGATGGCGGATGGCAAATAGCGGATGGCCGATGGTCGATGAAAGCTATCAGCCATCAGCCATCAGCCATCAGCTATCAGCCATCAGCCATCAGCTATCAGCTATCAGCTATCTAAGGAGATGATGAGATGGGTGTATCCCCTCTGACATTATTCAATGCGGCGGGTTCCGCCCTGAGAGCGCAACAGGCGAGCCTGGACCTGGTAGCCAACAACCTGGCCAACGCAGCCACGCCGGGGTTCAAGGCAGCCAGAGCCGATCTCGTCGAGATGCGCTCCACGGGCCAGACCCCCGACGGCACGCCGGTTGAGGGCAGCGTATGGCTGGCCGGCACGACCCGGGACTTCGGCCAGGGGGTATTGACCTGGACGGGGAATCCGCTGGACATGGCCATCGACGGGTCTGGCTTTTTCAGAGTGAGCCTGGCCGATGGGCAGTGGGCGTACACGCGGGATGGGTCTTTTCGTCGGGATCGCGATGGCCGGCTAGTAACGGCCGGTGGGTTGTACGTCGATACCGATGCCCAATTTCGGCCCGAGGATCGTACGATATACGTGAATGCTGACGGGAGTGTATGGGCTCAACCCGACGGAGGCCAACCCGTTCAGCGCGGGTCCATCTCCCTTTACCAGTTCCCCAACTCGGAAGGGTTGGAGGCCGTGGGCGATAACCTGTTCGTAGAGACGCCGGCGTCAGGTGGCACTCAGGCCGGCACGCCTGGCCAGGGCTTTGGCAATCTGGTGGCCGGTGCTCGCGAAGGATCGAACGTGGAACTTTCTCGGGAGGTGGCCAATATGCTGCTCGCACAGCGAAGTTATAGTCTGTCCTTGCGTGTGTTGCAGGCGTTGGACACCATGCAACGGCAGGCAAACGACCTGGCTCGATAAATCTGAGGTCAAAGGCTAAAGAATTGCGTCGCAGTGCCGATATATAAAGTAGCCAAGAGGATTTATCGACCGACCAGGAGAACATCACTGGCATGGAAATTGTCAGGGAGGTAGTAAAATGCGCATCAACGACCAGGTCCCGCACGAAATCTTAGGCCCACAGTCTCGCGAGGTTCAGCAAGTTGACCGGCGCGAGGCTGGGGAACGGAGCGAGAAGGCGGAGATACGGCGCGACGGCGACGAGGCTACCCTGTCACAGGAAGCGCGGCTAATGCAGCGCATCCGTCAGACCATCGATAAAGTGCCCGATGTTCGTGAAGGCAAGATCGCGGCTCTGCGACAACAGATTCAAGACGGAACATACAAGATCAACAGGGGGGCCCTGATCGATGCGCTTCTTGGCGGACACCGAACCGACACTTAATCTGGTCAATGATATCCTGGATGTACTGATAGAGCAGCAACAGGCTCTGCAGGACCTCACGAGCCTGGCCGTGCAGGTTCGAGATGCTCTCATTGACTGTGATGTCGCTACGTTGGAAGATCTCGCAGGTCGCCAGGAAACACTTATTTGCTACCTGACGGAGTTGGATGGCTCGCGGCAGGAATTGATGGAGAAGTGGTTTGCGCGAGACGAATGGGAACTGAAGAGTAGGCAAGACGAGGACGAAGGGGCGCGACTCCTGGCGACCTGCGAAGATGTTCAGGATCAAATCACAACGCTACAGACAGCAAACGCCGTGAATCGCCGGCTTCTTGCCGGCGTAGCCCGTTGGATGAAAGAGTTGTTGAAGGCGCTTGCTGATCTGTTTGAAGAGGCCGCACCGTATGATCGACACGGTTTGCGGCCTGTTCAGTTGGAAAGCAACTTGTTGGTGGATCATCAGGTTTAGGGATCGAAGCGCGAAATGACTTCACCGTTCCAAGGACTGAGCATCGGCTTGAGCGCATTGCAGGCCCAACAAAGGGCCATGGAGGTGGCCGGCCAGAACGTTGCCAACGTGAATACCCCCGGCTATTCTCGGCAGCGGGTAGAGCTGGCGCCGGCCGGCACCCAATGGACTCCCACGCTGGAAGGCTTTCCCCAACCACCGTCGGTCGGTTTGGGAGTCGATCTCACGTCCATCCGCCGTGTCAGTGCCGGCCTGGTGGTTAGCCAACTGCGGAGTGAAACGGCAACCCTGCGACAGGGGGAAGCCTATCGCGACGGCGTGACGCGAGTCGAGGGAGCACTGCAGGACCTGAGCGGCCAGGGGCTGGGCGATGCGTTGGATGCCTTCTGGTCCACCTGGCGTGATCTGGCGGCCGCCCCCCAGGATACAGCCACCCGCCGCACAGCAATCGACCGTGGCCAGCAATTGGCTCAGCAGTTTAACCTGATTCACGATCGCCTCACGGAGTTGCAAGGCAGCCTGGGGGACCAGGTGACCGATACCATTGGAGAAGTCGACGACAAGACAGCGCAGGTGGCTGAATTGAACCGCCAGATTCGCATAGCGGTGGCTATGAATCAGCAGCCCAACGAGTTACTGGACCGGCGCGACCAACTGGTGATAGAACTGGTGGGGACGACCGGCGCCAGCGTCGTGGAGAACGCTGACGGGACTTTGAATGTGGAGCTCACCGGCCAAACGCTGGTCGATGGTGTCACTGCTAATGCAATGACGGCTGGCCCCGACGGGGGTAAATTGCAAGGTCTCATCGATGTGCGAGATACGGTAATTCCGAATCAGTTGAGCTCCCTGGATACACTGGCTGTTGCCCTCAAAGATAAAGTCAATACGGCCCACACGAGTGGCTACGATGCCAATGGGGTCGCCGGCCTGGACTTCTTCGCGGGGACAGGCGCGGCAGATCTGGCTGTTAAATCCACCGTCGCTGGCGATCCGGACCTCATCGCTGCCGCAAACACGGACGGTGGCGGCGCCGGCGCTCCCGGAGACGGCGACAACGCCCTGGACCTGGCCAACCTGGCCGGACAAAGCGTCGTCAGCCTGGGCAATAACACAATCGGCGGCTATTATCGCCAGATGGTCGTGGATTTGGGGCTGACGACTCAGGGCGCAGACGATCAGGTGGAAGGGCAAGGGGCCGTAGTCACATTTCTGGAAAATCAGCAGCAATCCATCGCCGGCGCCTCCCTCGACGAAGAGGCCGTGAACCTCATCGAGTCGCAACGAGCCTATCAGGCTGCGGCGAGGGTCATCACCTCCGTAGACCAGATGTTGGATCGGCTCATCAACGGTACCGGCATCGTCGGACGGTAGAGGTTGGGGATTAGAGACTCGTACTGAGCCTAGTCGAAGTATTGGAGAGTAAAGATTGGCATGCGTGTAACCGAGCGGATGATCCAGGACAGTGGGCGACGTCACCTGCAGGCTCAGATCGAGGGTTTGGCCGGGGTACAGGAGCAGATTACCTCGGGTAAGCGGCTGGCCCGGCCGGCAGAAGACCCGGTGGCAGCCGGCGAAATATTGGACCTGCGCTCGAATCTCGAGGGGCTGGATGCCTACGATCAGACCACCGAATCCAGCCGTGGCTGGCTGGCCGCCTCAGACACGTCGTTGCAGGCGCTGTCCGACCTGGTAATCAAGGCACGGACAATCGCTCTGCGTGGCTCCAGCTCTACTGCGGAGTCCATGCTCCCCCAACTGGCAGACGAGGCCGAGGAAGTGCTCAAGGAGGCCGTTGCCACTGCCAATTCCCGCCACGGAGGTGATTACATCCTCGCCGGCTTCAAAACCGACACGCTTCCCTTTGACCTGACTTCTCTAACGGTGACATACCAGGGGGACTCCGGGGCTATCATGCGTGAGGTGGAGCCGGGGCATCAGTTGCAGATCAACGTGTCGGGCGACACAATAGAACCCGCCCTCAGCGAGCTTGCCGATCTGGTGGATTCGCTGCGCTCCGGCGATGTAAGTGCGGTGGCCGGCCACCTGAGCTTGCTGGATGACGCCCTGGATCAAATCACTTCTCAAGTGAGCAAGGTGGGCCTCGCCGCCGACAGGACCGAGACAGCTCGGGGTCGTTTGGACAACGTGCGCTTGGAGGTGCGCGGGTTGCTCTCCAGGTTGGAAGACACCGATATGGCAGAGGCAGCCGTCGAGCTGAATTCTCGTGAACAGGGGTACCGGGCCACGCTGGCTGCCATTGTCCGTGGAAATCGACAAACCCTGATGGATTACCTGCGCTAGGTGTGCCTGAGAGCCATCTTCCGATGTAGCTCAGTTGCATCACTCGACCTGAAGGCCGTCCGCCAGTTCCGCCAGCACGTCTCCGTGACAC